>CAYUBO010000030.1:0-10659 GCA_964443095.1 uncultured Candidatus Peribacteria bacterium
CCGAACTTTCCAACGTATACTTTCGCGAGATCGTCTTTGCCGAATTCTTTTAGTATTAACATGATTTAGTTATGCGCAGTGAACGGATAATCTTCATCGCAACCTGCAAAGCATCACCTGTTGCAATATGAACTTGTCTGTAGATGCCACTATGAACATCACCTACAAAATAGAGACCCTCATGGTCATCTGTTGTAACCGGAGGATAGTGAGGTTCTCTTCCAACTGCAATTAATACATAGTCGGCTTTAATATTTTGGCTTCCAGACTGGATTTCTATGCCCTCCCCACCCTGTGATATTCGATCTACCGGTGAGTTCTCCTGATATTCAATCTGATACTTTTCTGCTCTCTCCTTGAGGAGCGGAAGGCAAGTTGGATTTCCACGCATGAGAATGATCGGGATGCATCCTTTCAGATGAAGATTGATCGCATAATCGAATGCAGCATCCCCTCCTCCAACAATCACCACATTCTTATGATCATCTGATGGAACATCGGCCACTTCATAGAAAAGTTTTGATCCAACTAACTCATCTTCACCTTCAACTCCTGCTTTCTTAGGAGTTGTACCCGTAGCAATTATGACATTCTTGCTTTTGTGCTCATCTGTATCTGTTTTGACTACAAAACTCTGATCATTTCTCCCGATTTCAATCACTTCCTCCTGTACAGGAATTACCTCCTTGCTTTTGAGATGATCTTCGAATTGATTGATAAGATCCTTTCCGGAAATTCCATCCGGATATCCAAGATAGTTCTCAACAAGATTTGCATTGCGGAGCAGTCCTCCAATCTCTCCCTTTTCGATCAGAAGAACATCAAGTCCCGCTCTCTTCATTTGTATTGCTGCAGTAATTCCCGCAGGGCCAGCGCCGATAACTGTGCAATCGTAGATCATGCGTAGACAGGGGTTTTTAGAATATCGGCCGTTTCTAATGGGGTCGCAAAGCCATACGAAAGATTTAAAAGACTTGAGAGATGCATCTCTTCATTAAACGAAGCAGTTGCATCCATCACCATGAATACATCGAACCCATTCGAGAAAGCTTCGCGAGCTGTCGTCTCACAACAGAGATTTGTAAGTACGCCGGTGATGACGAGATTCTTGATTTGCTGTTCACGCAAAAACATCTCCAGTGATGTATTACTGAATGAACTGTAAGACGTTTTTCTTATAACTAGATCATCATCCGTCGGTTTGAGCTGATCTATGATATTACTTTCATGTGATCCTTCTTTCACTGTCTGCCCCCACCAATCTCCAATCGGATCTTTCTCATTTTCCTTAACCGCAAAGTAGGTGTAGATGACAGGGCGACCACTTAATCGAAAAATATCGATTATCTTTTGTGTATTGGAGAGTATCGACTCCGATGTTGGTACAAAAGCATGAGACTTCTCATCCAAAAAATAGTTCTGCATATCTATGACCATCAAGGCAGCCTGATCCATAGAGAAAGCTTTCCAGTGCTTCTTCACATCTGCCAATTTCTCCTTCCATGACTGAATTCTCTGCTTCTGATTGCCCTTTTTGAGGTACTGATCCTTCTGCATAATCAAGGCAAGCATTCTCGTGCGTTTAGGCTCTTTTATCAAGTAGATAGAGCCTTCTGTTTAGAGTGGATGTCCAACAGGAATAAGGTAATACACCGAGAAATCTTCCGGAAGATCTAGTGCCTCCCGTACTGCCTCATCATCATAAGCCCCAATTGGGACCGCTCCGAGACCAAATTCAACAACCTGAAGAAGAAGATTCTGTGCTGCATGTCCCACCTCTAAAAGTACGTACTGCTCAGATCGATCCCCGTACTTCCGTGCCGTGCGCTCAACAACTCCTGTGAACACAAAGACTGCCGGGGCATTCTTAATGGCATCCTGACGCAGACCGGCTTCATAGAGATCCATTCGGATATCCTCTTCTTTGTGCATTCTAACTTCATCCGATTTCGTATCGTAACGGAAGAGTCCGTCCGGAAGTGCGACAAATACTTCCAGAGGATACAGAGCACCCGCAGAGGGTGCTGTACGACCGCCGTGAGGACTTGTAGTTCCCTGAGCTGCCCACAGGAGAGCATGCACCTGCTGCTTAGTTAATTTTTTGTTGCTGTATTCACGTACTGACTGGCGCGAATCTAGTAGATCCCGAAACTGAGTAGGCGTAGATTCAGTTTTCACACACGCTGCGAGTGTAAGGCAGAGGGATATAAGAGCAAATTGTAGGAAACCCAAGCGCATACTACTATTATACTCGACTTGTATGATTGACTCCTTCGCCAATTGGATTGTTTTCGATCTTCTGAAGCATTCTCCAAATACACCTTTCGGAGAGGGGCTTCATTTCTTTGTCTATGATACGACTAAAATTTTGCTGCTTTTGATAGTGCTCACGCATGCAATGAGTTTGCTGCGTTACTATCTTCCGATAGAGAAGATGAGGATGATACTCACTTCAAAAAAATTATATGGATGCGATTATTTTATGGCCTCAGCATTTGGTGCCCTCACTCCTTTTTGTTCATGTTCATCTATTCCACTATTCATAAGTTTCCTTCAGGCAAAGATCCCACTTGGTCTTACGTTCGCATTTCTGACAACATCACCACTAGTAAATGAGGTGGCTGTAATCCTTTTTCTATCCATCTTCGGATGGAAAGTGACACTTCTATACACCGCTGCAGGAGTGATCATAGGAATGGCCAGCGGGATGATTCTTGGGAAGATGAACCTGGAAAAGGAATTACGATTGGATCTATTTGAAGAAGAGAAACCTTGTTGTTGTGAGGGGAAGAAGCCTCGAAAAGATTCAGTCCCAAGAAAGATATCCCGTGAAGCATTTTCAATCACAAATCGTGTTGCACCATACGTCGTAATTGGTGTTGCGATTGGAGCTCTAATTCACGGTGCAGTTCCTGAAGGATACTTTGAACATTCACTTACAGGTAAAAGTATCCTATCCGTGCCAATCGCAGTTATTCTTGCAGTGCCACTATATGCAAATGCCAGCGGAGTAATCCCGATAATTGAGGCATTGATTGCTAAGGGGGTTACACTCGGTACGGCCCTAGCTTTTATGATGGCAACAGTAGGCCTCTCATTTCCTGAGGCTCTCATACTCAAGAGAGTAATGAGCATCCGGCTACTAGGAATATTCTTTGGGACTGTAACAGCTGGAATTATTGCTGTGGGCTACATATTTAACGCTATTGAAATATTGCTTAATTAGGAGGATTTGGCTTAATAAACAGGAATTAACCCACATCTAGATTGACATCTACATGGATATTAGTATCGTATCCACATCCTTCAAAGATTCACCGTTAAATTGGTAGCTTGAGAAGGAGACTTTCATTCTTTATTACTCCTTTCTAGCTATGCCAGATCAGGAAATAACTTGCCGCGATTGCGGCGCCACCTTCGAATTTTCAGAAGGTGAGCAGGAGTTTTACGCATCCAAGGACCTTAACCCTCCACAGAGGTGTAAGGACTGTAGGAATGCTCGTAAATCTCAGCGTGGTGATCGCACCATGCACGATGCAGTCTGTGCCCAGTGTGGTTCAGAGTGCCAGGTTCCTTTTAAGCCACGCCCAGAAGAAGAGGGTGGCAAGCCAGTCCTCTGCAAAGAGTGTTTCATGGCAAACAAGGAATAAGAAATTTGATTTTGATATCAAGAGTAGCCCCGCTTCGTAAGAGTGGGGTTTTACTTATCCAAATGAGGCTACATCAACCTGCAATGATGCAGGAGATTTGAGCTTTTTTCCTACTGTTCTTGTGTCTTTGTTCTGAGCCACTGTAGGTCGTGTACATAACCTGCAATTAGCACATGCCACACGAAAATCATCACTGAACTTTGCACAGTGATGCTGAATAGCATCTGTAGCCCCTACTCTTTCTGCCGCAACCGGAACAGACTCAACCGGGTAACCACCGTACTCATCAACATAATCTCCTGACTTAGGATTATCTGTCTTCTGAATATTGTGTGCATACACAACGTTGTAACCACATCTGCGAGCTCCATCCACTATGCACGCAGGCCGGTTTTCATCGAATGTCGGTGCGCTCGCAATGTACTCACCTTCTGCATCTCGATCTGTCCATCCTGTTGCGTAGCAAATAGTATCTGTATGAGGCGCTCTTCCATACTTATGTTTGTCAGACAATGGAAACATTGCTGACTGATGAGGCGTCGTCTGAGACTGGGCACTGTCATCTGTACTAGGTGACTGCCTTAATAGATCATCATAATCACCTCCTGAAGACCTATCTCTAGAGTGTATTCCATGAAGCATGTGAGATATTTTACAATAATAAATATTAGTGTCAATAGAAAGGCTACCGGCTCATATTTACATAATTTCTAATCTATTGGTTGATTTATAAAATTTAAGATTGATGAAAGAACCGAAACCTGCGAGGGTACCAGCTATGAATTTCTGGCATCCACGATCAAGAGAAAAGCGAATAGCAACTAAGATCTCCACTCACCTCTCTAAAGGTGACCGCATACTCGACTTCGGATGTGGTGAAATGTTAATAGCAAAGAAGCTCATGGAAATGACCGGCGCAGAAATTATCGGTGTGGATATTATTGATAATAATAAAACGGACCTACCTTTATCTATATACGATGGAAATACGCTGCCTTTCCAGAACAAAAGCTTTGATGCGACAGTCGCCTGCTTCACTCTCCATCACACCGATGATCCTGAGAAAGCTCTGAGTGAATGTGTCCGAGTCACTAAGAAAAGATTAATCATTATTGAAGATGTATACCGCTTCTGGCCAGGGAAGATGATTCTTTGTTTGTTTGATCTGATTAATAAGTTCGTATCCAAGGAAATGAATATCCCTTTCAATTTTAAAACAGAAAAAGGATGGCTAAAGACTCTATCGAAGATCTCTCACACAAAGCTCACAAGTGTTCCAATCAGACCTGTGCTACTTCAGCCAACGCGGCACAGGATGTTCGTACTCGATTTGGAACAGTAGGTGATGTATAACATTCTCATGAAGAAAGCGAAGATTCTGGACGGGATAATATGTGTGTTATTGATCGTGGTGCTAGCAAAGCTTGGCATTCACTTTGTAGAAATATTGATTACTGAAGCAGGAGGACCGGTACATGACGACTATCCCCTCTACACGATTGTCGGGAGAGGAATCTTAAATGGTCTTACTCCTTACGTTGATCTTTATGAATCGAAGCCACCGGGGATGTATCTCTTGAGTGCACTGTCACTACTTCTAACAAACGGAGAGAGGCTCGCAACGATTATCAATGTGCTGCTAATGATCATTATCCCTTTGTTGCTTGCAGGATACTGCCTGATGAAATCCAAAGACCTATCAATCCTGCGCAGATCTTGGATTGTAATGTTGGGACTTCTCCTATCGATCATACTGATGCTATACACAGAGGCACGAGCTGGAGCTCTGCAGACAGAAGCATTCGGGGCATTCTTCGGATGCTTGTATGTGATGACAATTGTTGGAATTGATCGGAAGAAGATCAAGATGCGCACTATCCTCTGTAGTCTGTTCCTCCTTCTCTCAATAGGCATGAAGGAGCCATTTGTATTGATCGGCCTTGCTGCAGCAATGCTTCTCTCGAGAGATCTTAAGGAGTTTATTGAAGTCTTTGTGATTCCGATCCTCATTGCATCTGTAGTTGGATTGATCCTTCTTGCGGTACTTGGATACCTTGGTCCTTACTTCAAAGTATATCTACCTGCAATGACCTTAGATCGCATCCAGGATGAAACTGCGGAGCCGCTCCTCCTTCGTGGCTTTGCATTAAAACAATTGCGAAATGATCTCACCTTCTTCTCACCTAGTTTCTTCTTGGGGCATTTAGTCGCGCTACTTTGGATACTCATTCCGGTATTCAAAAATCTTACACGATCAATAAAGCACACTATCTCTTCCACAGTAGCCATTGCGGTTTCACTTCCTCTATTCCATCTAATCTACTCATTTGTTGTTCTCTGGTTACTAATGAAAGCAGGAGACGTAGAATTCGGCGGAGTTAGCTACATCTGGCGTCCACTCGTAAGCGTGATTATCGCTTTTTCAATAGTCGTTCTGGCTTTGATTCATTCATACAGGAATTCAAAGAAACTCTTCTTCTCGATCCTACTATCGATTCTCTCCATATACATCATCAGTTTTACCGTGGGACTCGGAGGCGGTTACAGCAACTATCATTACGCATTTGCAGTTCCGATTTATCTTGCCTTTGCGGCTCTCTGCATGCGCTACTTATCCTCAACTCAATCACGCATCATTGCTGTACCGATACTTCTGCTGGTGATTGTAGTAGGACTCACTTACCAAAATGACAGCCGTATTGATGATCTCAATGATCTTCAGAAATGGAATGCAGCTTCCAACAGTGAACGAAATGAAAAGATAGATCAACTGCTCACAAGCTGTGAGATTGATCGGTACATCCTAGCAGGACCGTACCATCGATTCGCCTTCCTAAAGCATTCTCCCATCGGTCCAATCATGGTTGATGCACATCCGTATCTAGATCATAGCCATCCTCTGCACGTTCAAACACGGGATAATATGGCGAGAGATGGAAAGATGATCATTGCAGAGGAAGGAAGCAGTTATGAAGGGATACCAAGTTGGCTACTTGTTGAATTCGCAGAAACAAACCCTCCTTGTGCGCATGAGTATCTGCCAATTGAGGGGGTTACGGTTATGTTTAGGAGAACATAGTTTGTTGTGCAAATAGCAGAAATAAAAGAGACTATGGCCAATGGAACTCATTCATCTAGCGATAGTCTTCACCGGAGGAATTGTAGGAGGATTGTACGGCTCTTCAGTCGGTTCAGCTGGTCTTCTTAGTCTTCCTATTTTGATACTACTTGGTATTCCACCCATCACAGCAATCGCCACTACAAAACCGGCAGCTTTTGTTCTCGAAATTGCTAGCGCAATGAGATTTTATCGTGAAAAGAAATTAACTAATGCACTACTGAAGAAAGGAATCCTATTGGGGATCGCCGTGGCAATTGGTTCATACATCGGTGCGAACTTAGTGATAGAAACTGACGAGAGAGTCGTCCGAGTACTTCTTGCAGCAATGCTTTTGCTGATATTCAGTCTGCTACTCAAAAAAGATAGTTGGGGGATGAAAGAGAAGCCAATGCAGCGGAAGCATCACATCATACTGATAGTAGCCAGCCTATTACTTGGTATCTACGGAGGCTTCTTCGGTTTTGCATTCGGCACACTATACGCCGTAACACTGGTTCTATCTGGTCACACCTTCATTCAGGGAACTGTTATCGCTCGTGTCACAGGAACAATCATGTCTCTTACTTCAACAATTGTATTTGTTTTCTCCGGTCTCATTTTGTACAACTACGCAATTGCGCTTGCCATTGGATACGGAATCGGAGGATGGGTGGGAGCAGGCATTGGTGCAAAGAGAGGAAACAAGTACATTAAAACTCTCCTCTCGGGAGTAATACTGATCTCTGTTGCGAGACTGATTGTTGAGGCTTTGGTTTAGTCGAATTCCCTTATACGCTGCGAGAAATTGGGGCTATTTGCATACTGCATTGCTCGCTCGTTAATCTGGAAATGTGCTCGGACCTCCTCGAAAGGCAATGTGGTATCTACCAAGCCCAGCTCGTACACAAGGCGGTCTGAAAAACCGGGCGTTAATACTCTCAAATCAAACGGCATCCTCTTTGGCGAAATAGAATTGATGTGGCTCATGATGTTCGTAGTACAGGTATTGGTAACTGTATTGTAGAACTCGGGCTTCTCACGTAAGTCATTTGTGCGTTGCAACATATCAACAAACAACTTACGGATCGTGTCTTTGGATGATACAACAGGATAAAGAAATACATCATCTTTACGATAATTTGAGCGCAACTTGATGAGATCACGCTCGTCGCCAATCACATACATCAGCTCATACCGTTTAAAGAGTCCTTTGAGTGAGGAGAACTCTTCACCCTGTTCTTTTCTGATCTCAATAGAAATTGCAACGTACTCCGGCCCCTCAAAACCAAAGCTGAGAAATGTATGTGCTGCTCCTTCCCACTCCGAAAATGGTTCTACCACATACCAAGCAGATTTAATTGCATCGAGATTATATGTTTTGTCGTAGTAGGCAACGTCATAATCATCTGTGGAACGGTAGTTGAAATTTCTGATGTTATGGATGTGCACTTCATCGCCATTGAACTCTGCGTAGGGAAGTACCCTTTGATCTTCTGACCAGTCGCGGTCATTTGATGGGGGTATTGAAAACCAGATAAAGAGCAATAAGACCGCACAGATTATTACAAGCCATGCCTTTCTCTTGTGAAGTCTCATATGGAGAAGCATACCATCTCAAAAAGCGGTTTACCTCGTATCAATGCTTAATGGCAGCCCCAGGGGGAATCGAACCCCCATTACCAGCTTGAAAAGCTGGCGTCCTAACCGTTAGACGATGGGGCCATATGGCAAAAGAATGACGTCTAAAGCCGGCATAGTATAGCGAAAAAGCCTTGTGATAGACCATGTTTTGTTATATAATATATACGTAAAAAGTCAAACACCAATCGCCATGGCAAGATTTGCACCAGTTACTCTTATGATCGCGGGAGCAGTACTCCTCTTCTCTGCTTCGCAAGCAGCTATTAATGCGCAGGGAATTAAGCACTACACCGATCTTGGAATCTGCATGGAAGATCCATCTGCTCCTGCATGCTTAGTTGATGAATGGACACCGAAGCAACTTGCTGCCATACCTCTGCATGGAGCAGCACTCGTTAATCCCGAAGAAGATACTATGGGAATGCAACTTGCGTTTGGAATGATCTGTCTCCTTCTTGGATTCGCTCTTCACGCAATGATCGTTGTCCGTGAAGGTGAGAGTGAGCGCAAGGTACCAGTGAAGTCCGCTCCAAAGCGTAGAAAACCAGCAAGAAAATCCCGATCACCAAAAAATGTAATTTGGATTGAAAGAAGGTTCAGATTCTAAAACTCGTGCTTCCTCCCAACGTGGTCACGGTGGTATTTGCCGAACTCTAAGATTTTCTGGCACGTCTCGTTTTTAACGACGGGACCGTCAACACAGAGACGAATACCGAGAGGATCGACTGTACAGTTTCCACATAATCCGTATCCGCACTTCATGTATCTTTCTAATGATAACTGACTGGGGATCTGAGATTCTGCTGTGATAGTTGATACTGCCTTAAGCATCATCTCCGGTCCGCACGCAAAGACTTGATCGAGCTTTGTGCCTTTATTGATCAATTCCTTGAGTACTTCCACGTTGTACCCCTTGTGTCCTTCGGATCCGTCATCGGTTGCAACATGCAGAGTTGTATTTGGGAGTGATGAGAGCTCTTCGATGTATAAGAGATGCTCTTTCCCTCTTGCTCCAACAATGACATCAAGCGTGCAGTTATCTTTCAGTGCTTCGTGCGCAACAAAATACATAGGTGCAGCACCATATCCGCCTGCAACTAGCGCAAGATGATCACCTTGGTTCCACTCGTAATGTGTTCCGAACGGTCCGCGAAGACCGATGTGATCTCCTTCGCTGCACTGAGCCAGTTTCTCGGTCATTGGACCTACTGCAAAGAACGTGATTTTCGTTTCATTCCCATCATCATATGCAACACTGAAAGGTTTCTCATCTACTCCGGGGAGCCACATCATTATGAATTGGCCGGGCTTTGCTCCAAGTGACCCGTCAAACGTAAACGTGCGAACCATTTCGGTCTCCTGCTTGATGTTCTTAATCTTGTACGTTGTTGGTAGGCAACTCTGTAGTGGAATAGGCATGTTCTTATAGATTATGGAACATTCGAATTATAGATGATGAAGCCAGAAACTTGGAAATGGAAAATGGTAAATTGCAAATGGCAAATGCGTAAACAATGAATAAAGATATATTGGAGATATGGCAAAATCTAATCCTGTTAGAGATAAAGCATATGTTCTTGCTGTCAATATCGTATTCTTTTGTAGAAAAACAATGCATGAACAAAAAGAGTACGTACTTACAAAACAGCTACTACGATCAGGCACAAGTATTGGAGCAAATATTGAAGAAGCTCAAGAGGCACAAAGTAGAAAAGATTTCCGTAATAAGTGTTCCATAGCAGTAAAAGAAGCATACGAAACACGTTATTGGCTGAAACTAATGAATGATTGTAAAATTGGCAATCCTAAACAGATCCAATCACTACAAACTAACATAAATGATGTTATCCGTTTACTTGTTTCCATTATTAAAACTACCAAAACAAATTAATTTGCCATTTTCCATTATCCATTTGCCATTGTTTTGTGCATACCTCCGACTAGCTCTGAGATGTCTTTGACCCCCTCCTGCGTACACCATGCATCCATCTCTTCACTCAATTTTCTAAAGAATTCTGCTCCGAGATACGCGATTGATGTGCCGATCCCAATTAAGTAAGCACCTGCAAGCATCAGTTCTATGGCATCTTCACCAGTGAAGACTCCTCCTGTACCGATTATGGGAAGTTTCCCCTCTGTCGCTGCGTACACATCTGCGATGCACCGTACTGCGATTGGCTTGATGCCGTATCCGGACATGCCACCAACTTTGTTTGCAAGGATTGGCATGCGCGTCTTGAGTTCAATTGCCATTCCCGGTCCGACTGT
>CAYUBO010000031.1:0-10639 GCA_964443095.1 uncultured Candidatus Peribacteria bacterium
AGAATCAACGTGCATTCGAAGCAACTGCTGCCAGCACACCATCTGGTGATAATTCAGAAAAGATTGTAACTAATACGGAACCAGATAGAACAGAACAACGAATAGATCAGCTTAACCAAGATGCCATAGAAGCATCAGTTGACCCCCGTGCAGCAGAAATTGCAGCGTTACAGCAGGAAGAACTTGTGATGAGTTATTTTGAGACTGGTGTCTTCACGAGTGATGGGTCAACTCTAACCTTTAGTCAGTTCTCAGAAGCATCAAATGGTCTTTCGGAATCAAGTCGGCGTGCTCTCTTTAATTCAATTGCGGAACAATATGTTAATGGAATTACATTCCAAGAAGTGCTTCCAATTCACTATGGAGTGGAGCTGCAGACACATACAGCCTTCCTAAATAATGTATCCCCTTTTCAACATCTTTCACTGCTAATTACCCCAACTGATCAAGAAAAGTATCTTGATGATCCAAGATTCGTGGAACGAGAGGATGGAACCTTTGTGCTTTCTCTTGGTGCAGGACCAGATCCACACTGCACCCCCATGCAGTGCCGTTTACAAGCCGATATTAATCGGCCAAAAGATATAGAAATCCATATTCTTGAACAGCGCATACCTCTTGCAATTCCAGATAGCTACGCAACGGAAGATGAATGGATTGATGCTCTACTAAATATGACTGACGCATATGATGATCAACTTGATTATGACCTTTTCTCAAATCCTCCGGAAAAACGTGCTTGGTGGTACGCTGATTCGGGGAACAATTCCAACTCTTTTGTTTCTGGTCTTCTTGATGCAACAGGTGTAGATAAGCCAGATCTCTACGAAGTATTTGGTTTTGAGTACTGGCGTTATCCTGGCTGGGATCAACCAGTACCTGCAAATGAGCTTATAAAGTAGTAATCTTCTATCCACTAAGACCTAATGAAAGTATCTTCATTCATCAAACATTGGCCATTTCTTACTTGGACATTTGTTGCTGTTTTGCTCAGCGGAATTTCTTACCTTGTAGAACCACAATACGATGTTTTTCCTGAGGGAATCTTAATTCTTGCTATGCCTCTGTACGCACCAATGTTCTACATTCCTGCAGAGATTATTGGTGAATTAACAAACCATTCCAGATCCTCTCTATTACTAATTCCTATTTTGTCAATCGGCTTCGGAACTGCCCTCCTACTAGATCTTCTCCTGCATCGATTTATTAAATGGAAGAAGAGGCTACATAGCAATAATTTTAAACAATAACCACTTTTCAACTATGATTTTGCGTAATTCACATATACTAATTACTATGATATAATCATAGTGTATAATTTGCTTTCCACCTCTAGTTATTTATGAAGTTTAAAAAGGAACATGCAGGCAAATGGGTAGCTTCCAAAAATGGGAAGGTTGTTGAAACTAGCAAAAAGTTGAAGCCTTTGATGAATACAATTAGCAAAAGACCTGACAAGAATTCGATCAAGTATGATTTGGTTCCCAGGGGCTTAATTACAGGGGCCTCAAATGTTATTTGATTATTCAAAATACCCAACTGATCTTGGTTATAGATATAGACCAACTGTACCGATAACTTTTTGTTATAAGAAAGAACGATTTCCTTGTGAAGCTGCTCTCGTTGATACCGGTGCTGACAACATAATTTTGCCATTGGAAATTGCAGAAGTACTTGGGTTAGAACCAGACTTAGATAATCCAGTAGAAACTAACGCTGCTGGCGGACTTAAGTTCAATCTATATAAATCAAAATACCAAGTTGAAATAATTTTCCACCCCAAAGGTTATAGTCCACAAAAATGGAAAACTTTTGTATACTTTGCAGAAAACCAAGCAACAATACTTCTAGGCCATACTGGCTTTCTTGAGAAATTCAACGCTGAATTCAGAGGCAAAACTAAGGTACTAGAACTAGAGTTCTGTTAAACCTACAACTTTGCCCACTCATACGTCTCTTTCGAGATACTCCCCTCCTTCAGCAATCTCTTAGCGTCTCTCTCGAACGTACACATTCCAATGTTCGTACTTGTTTGAATTACGGACTTAAGTTCATGCACTCTCTGGTCGCGGATGATGTTACCAACAGCAGGTGTGTTCAGAAGAACTTCACACTGCAATGCACGGCCTCCACCCTCCTTTGGAAGAAGGCGCTGTGAGATGACTGCCTTTAGTGACATGGAAAGCTGTACACGAACCTGTCTCTGCTGGTGTGGCTGGAAGACGTCGATTATACGATCTACTGTCTGGATTGTGTTTGGTGTGTGCAATGTTGCAAAGACGAGATGTCCTGTCTCTGCAAGAGTAAGTGCTGTTGCAATTGTTTCCGGATCTCTCATTTCTCCAACCATGATGATGTTCGGGTCTTGCCTGAGCACTCTCTTGAGGCCTTCCGGGAATGAGAGGAAGTCGATTCCGTACTCACGTTGCCTAATAATTCCACTGCCTTTCGGGAAGATGAATTCGATCGGGTCTTCCAATGTAACAATGTGAACAGCACGATCTTCTCTAATTTTCTGAAGCATCGCGGCCATCGAAGTAGATTTTCCATGTCCAGTAGGACCGGTGAAGAGAACAAGCCCTTCTGTGAGGCCACATAGCTCATGTGTAATTTCCGGAATGCCAAGGTCTTCAAGTGGTGGGATCTCCGTTGGAATGACGCGTGCAACAAACCCTGCACTCCCCCTCTCATAGTGACAGTTCACACGAAAACGGACCCCTGAAGGAAGGCTGTAGGAAACATCTATTTCCTTATTTGCTTTGAAATCCTTGTACCTTGTCTGACCGAGGAGTGACCTCACGTAACGATCAGCCTGTGCTGCAGTTACCTTCTGCTTTCCCTGCGGAGTAAGCTCCCCATGAATACGAAATGTTATAGGTGAACCAACTGCAATGTGAACATCGGATGCACCGGCTTTTCTTGCCTTCGAAAGTACAGAATCTACTGCAGAAGCCATCTATTAATTATAGCTTATTTTTGGCTTTTTTTCAATGTATGGGCTATTCCTCGCTTACTTTACACATAGCTGCAACTATCTTTCCTATCTTCTCTATTCTGCCTTCGTCCAGCCCTCTCTCCGCAGCCTCCTCCAGCCATAGAGCAACTATTTCTGAAGCATGGTAATCATCCACTCCCCCTGCCCTTTTGCAGAGTTGTACACGCTCATCAATCAGACGAAGGATCTGAACATCGATCGCTTCGAGCTGCTCTTGAACATCTTGCATTATCATCATATGGCCGGGACTTTTATCGTTTATAGCAAAAGTTGCAAATGAAAAACTTGAAAATTATTTTCTCGTTACAGAGTGCATAACTTAATTTTCAATCCAGATACCAAAAAACGGGAGCGAATGCCCCCGTTTTGTTTAAATACTTAACTACCTGCCCTGAAACAATTTCATTATTTTCTCCTGAGCTTCGGGGCTAAGTTTCTCAATTTCATCCTTCATAGCGCTATGAATAGTGATGATGGATAACTTAAGCCCTTCCACTGCATCTCTACACTCCTCTTTTTCTCTTCCGTCATCACAAACAATCTCAGCTTGGGCATACTGCTGTATAGCCGCGAAATGAGCATCATTAGCTGCATCTGGCATAGATCTTCCTTCTTCTTCCAGAATTTCTTTCAGATCATCAATATTTTCTAAGAACATCTCAAAAATTTTCAGCGGACTATCATCAAAATCAGGCCCTTCCATGCGAGGCTTTTTATCTCTGTACTTTTCTTTCTCCAGCTTGTGAATGTGCTCGAGTCGATCGTGTAATTCTTCTTCCATCTCCTTTAGCTCCTCAGGCGTAAGATCAAATTGATTAAGACGACCCTGCAATTCTCTGATCATTAATTCAATGTATTGAATTGCCGGAGCTCTAATGTCTCCATCTTCAATATAAAGAAGTGTTTCACCCATTCTCATAAGCGCTCTTCCAACAAACATAGGAAGGTTTTCATGCCAACGTGGCGGACTTGAAATTGGACCTCCGGGTCCAGGCATTACATCCGGACCAGGATGCGGCTTGAAATCAGGGCCCTCCGGATACGGCATTATGCCAGGGCCTCGAGGAGGCATCATTCCCGGTTCTTCTCCATGCATATAATCAAATCTCTCGCATTTGCTTCCATCACCCGGCTGATACTTACTCCTCATTTCCTCAAATTTCTGAATCCGATCATTTAGCTCTCTTTCTTTTCTATCCAATTCCTCCCACCTTCCCTTTTCATTGTCGATCCAATCATCTTTATGCGAAGGAAGAGGTGGAGATACCGTTGTCGGTGGTGGAGGTGGTTGATGTGGTGGGGCAGGTGGGGGTGGTGGCCTATTATCCGGCCCCATAGGTTCACAATGAATACTCTCTATGCATTTCTCGCTATCACAAGGAACAACTGCTACCGGAGCCATACATTCTTCTGGATTTGTAATACCGGCACAGAAATCAATCCTGCACATCTTCTGTTCTATGGGCATCTCGTGCATTGGGGGCCTTCCCGGTGGAGGCATTGGCTTTTTGGGATACCCTTCTACTTTTTCATCAAACGGTACGCAACTGCATCTTCCATGATCTTTCCCCGCTTCATCAATCATCCCTGAAGTACAAACTCTCTTAAATCCCTCAGGGCAATCTACCTCAAAAGTCTTATCAGAATACGTTGGCATTTTGTGCTCGCCTTTAAACGGCCCTGGAGGTGGAGGCTGAAATGGAGGTGGAGGTGGTGGCTTATCATTCCCTCCGAAGAATGGCATAGAGGGAAAACTTAGTATTTCACCATTAAGGGATGCCTGCATTGTCTGAAATGTCGCAACACCTCCGGATAAGGCAATAGCAACTGCGCAAGCTAGCACAATTTGTCTCGTAGTTTTTGTTGCCATGAGAGAGATTGGAAATGGAGCCTTTTTAGACCCTGATCATATGATATTTGCCATTTAATTGCCAGTTGCAATAAGAATTGAGGCTTATCACGTGCTAACATATCCGCATGGATAAGGCGAAAGCTAAGGACCGCATCGGCAAGCTCCGCGAAGAGATCTGGAGGTTGAATAAGGCTTACTTTATTGATGGGAAGAGCGAGGCCAGCGAAGATGTTCGTGATGCACTCAAGCAGGAATTGATTGCCATTGAGGAAGAATATCCTGATTTGGTTACTCCCGACTCCCCTTCACAACGTGTTGGAGCACCTCTTGATGGGCGACTTCCTAAAGTGGCACACATCACTCCAAAAGAATCTCTGATGGATTCATTTAATGAGCAGGAGCTTGAAGACTGGATTGACCAGATGGAAAGAGCACTTGGAAAAGATCACATCGATTTTGAATTCCTAAGTGAACTTAAAATTGATGGACTGAACATTACTTTGATATACGAGAAAAAGAAGGACGGAAGTTATTCATTGATACGAGCCCTTACTAGAGGAAACGGAATTGAAGGAGAAGATGTAACTCACACTATTAAAACGATTGAGGAAATTCCGCTACACGTTGAGCCGAAAGAGAAGGATCTTCCCAAGTATCTTGAGATAAGCGGAGAAGTGTATATGGAGAAGAAGGCGCTTGAGAAGATTAATAAGGATCTTCCGGAGGGAGAGAAGTTTGCGAACCCGCGTAACGCGGCAGCAGGAAGTGTGAGGCAGCTTGACCCGAGTATTACTGCAGAGAGGGATTTAAAGATGTTTTGTTACAGTCTAGGTAAAGAAACTTCAGAGTCACTCAAAGCAAAAACTCAGGAAGAACTTATGGCTTTCGTAAGAGATCTTGGTATTCCGACTAATAAGGAATCTAAACTCTGCAAAAGCTTAAAAGAAGTTGAAAAGATGTACGAAGACTTCCAGAAAAAACGAGATAAACTTAATTACGATATTGATGGTCTCGTTCTGAAAGTGGATGACAGGAGGATGCAGCATGATCTCGGATCGACTGCAAAAGCCCCGCGATGGGCGCGTGCATACAAGTTCCCAGCAGAGCAAAAAACAGCTCAGATACTGGATATTCAGCTTCAAGTTGGGAGAACAGGAGCAATCACTCCCGTTGCGCATCTAACACCAACACAGCTCGCTGGAACAACTGTCACCCGAGCTACTCTTCACAATGAAGATGAGATAATAAGACAGGATGTACGCATTGGAGACACGGTTGTTGTACAAAAAGCTGGAGACATTATTCCGGAGGTTGTAGAAGTTCTTGAGAACTTACGACCAAAGGATGCGATCCCCTTCCACTTCCCGAAGCACTGTCCAAGTTGCTCAGAAGATCTTGTGCGACCTGAAGGGGAAGCAGTCCACAGGTGTCCAAGCTCCAAGTGCGGTGCAGTGCGGCAAGAGAGGATTGAGCACCTTGTCTCACGGTACGCGTTTAACATTGAAGGCCTCGGTAAAGAAACGATTGAGGAACTTCTGGATCAGGAACTTGTATCTGATATGGCGGACATTTTCTTCCTAACATACGAAGACCTTATTGATCTCCCACTCTTTAAGGAAAAGAAGACTGAGAATGTTTTGGCGGGGATCGAAAGTAGGAAAAGGATTCCACTTGATAGGTTCATTTTTGCGCTTGGGATAAGGCACATTGGGCGCGA
Source organism: uncultured Candidatus Peribacteria bacterium (assembly GCA_964443095.1). GTDB lineage: Bacteria > Patescibacteriota > Gracilibacteria > Peribacterales > Peribacteraceae > CAYUBO01. The sequence continues at coordinate 6,565 of CAYUBO010000031.1, forward strand.
GACAGCAGAGATCCTCGCGCAAAGGATCAAGTGGCCGAGCAAGGAATTGACTGTAGAAGAACGTGAAGATCTCGGACCTCAGGCATCACTATTCGGATCCAGTACGAAGAAGAGGAAAGTGCACGGTATTACAATGAATGACATTGCACGAACACTGCAGGAACAATCAGTTGAAGAGCTTTCTGTAATTGATGGAATAGGACCCGTGGTAGCAGAATCAGTTATCGACTGGATTGAAGATGAAGATAACCGTGCGCTTCTGCATAAGTTTGAGAACGCTGGCGTGCTCGCGCTGCAACCTGAAGGAAGCCATGCGAAACAGATTTTCTCCGGGATGACGTTTGTGATCACAGGAACACTCCCCCACATGAGTCGTGAAGAAGCTAAGAATTTGATAAAGGAACGAGGTGGAAAAGTAAGTTCATCCGTAAGCAAAAATACTAACTATGTTCTTGCGGGATCTGATCCGGGATCAAAACAGGACAAGGCACAGGAATTGGGAGTGGAGATCATTGATGAAGCCAAATTCAAGAATCTACTTGGAACTTAATAAAGATACTTTCTCGCTTGAAATAGCTAAAAAGCTCAGTAGCATCCTTGCATGGTTGCGCCATTAAATCAGCCAAGGCAAAAAGAAGATGAAGTGCAGATTCGGGAGATCTCTAAGCTAGGAGCAAATCTGTTTTTTAATTTAGCAAGCCACGATGTGAATTTTGGGAAAGGACCTTTTGAGGATCGATTAGAATAATTCTTAGTGAATCAGATTCAAAACGCATCACAAGCATACGATTACGTTTCTTCGTCATCTGTTGAACTTGCAGAACCCTGTATCCACATGAGAGAAGATCATGACGATGACATAACCGCAAAAGCCCGCGAGTGCTATATGAATGGAATGAGCAAAGGAAGATTTCTCAAATATATGGATACACTGGTGATGGATGCATTCCGGTTCGCTCTCTACTGTTCCCAAAAACCATCTTTGCCAGGGGAAATATTCTGCGCACGAGAGTATGTAGTTGATAGTTGTAGGCAAGTATTGGATGTCTTTGCTGTTGCCCCGAAAGAAGATGATGATAAGGAGCAACCAAGAATTGTGTCACATGGAGAAATTTCTGCTTACGGACTAAATGGGCCTTCCAAGCACTTTCCAAGCAAGAATTGATCTTTTAATTGACATCAACCAGAGGGGTCTTTACAGTCCTCTCACATGATTTCACTTCAGCTTCCAGTAAGCGCAATCCCCTGCCCGCCACCAATCGCGGGAAGGTCTGCGTAACCTGAAGTGAACTGATAGATTATGCACCTTCCCAAGTACGAGAGGGCATTTTTGTATGTCTGACTCTTACTAATTTTTTATGGAACTTGAACAGGAATTACAGGCAATCGGCAGTTCGAGACTACTCGAAACACTCACCGTCGAAGAGACGAGTAAGGGCACACGAAACCTCGCATTCGCACTACTCAGTCTCTACAGGATGGACCCCGGGAAAATTGAGCAACTGGGAACAAGATTAGAGATCACAGAAACGACAGTAGCTGCAATAATTGATCGGATTATTACAGTTGTTGAAACGAATGAGACTGAACTAAGGACTGTCTTCGCTTATATCAAACAAATACGATCTGAATTGGGGCGCAATTCACAACCGGAACAGTGCCCTGACGAGGAGGAATCGAAAAGGAGACGCGAGGGTATTCTTCTACAGATCGGAGCGGCATTCGGACAAAACAAGCACAACCGTGTACAGAGGGAAACCGTCACACTCCACATCACAAAACATAGAGGTAACAATGGCATCAATATCACATTCCGCAGTCCCGATGAATTCCTCGCCGAGTACGACAATCCCAACGGACGTATTCGTGGAGAACTAGGCTACGATAGGAGGGATTTGCTTCGCGCACTGCATAGTTTCCATGCTCACAAGGATTAGAGGAGGATTGCCCAAATACGCCAAATTTGCTATAATACTTTGATATGGTAGTAGTTGATCCGGATACCGGCGAGGAGCTCAAAGAGCCTCCAAAGCCTCCAAAGATCCCATCAGGTCAGGAGATTTATGACATGATTATGAGTCAGATTGAGCCAGAGCTAGTCTCTGAAAATCTCCCGACTCTTGAAGAAAAATATAAGGATGAGCCCGAGGAGAAAAAGCAGGAACGACTCAAAAAGTATGAAAAGGCTTTTGAGGAGTACGACAAAGCATACGAACTTTATATTTCGGATATCCGCGAGAAAGTCCGCAGGTATCGTCATCTTTCATTCGCATGGGCAGAAGCACAAAGTAAGAATGATGAAGATGGTCGTCTCGCCGAACTTGAAGAAAGTTTTTCTTAAATTTAACCATGCCAGACGGAGATCAACAGCAACAGCAGAAGTCACCGGAAGACATATTAAATGCTCTCAAAGAGCAGACTACGGAAGTCACCGAAGAGGAAGAAGTAGGAATGCGGTTTCCTGACATTGTTGGCATGCAGTACGAGAGGGTTGAAAAACAAGACAGTTTTTACGAAGAACTAACAGCAGAGATTGAAGAGATAGAAAACTCATCGGCCGGAATGATTGAATCTTCTGAGGGCTCAAATGAGTAGCACTTTTCTTGTGGGACTGGCAGGATCTCTTATTCTTGTTTCAGGTGCAGCGTATCCGGTAAAGCCTGTAAAGCACCCGACCAAGTCGATGAAGAACTGGCTCTTTCTGGTCGGTGGACTCTGCATGCTCACCTACTCTCTCCTAAACTGGATTGATGGTGGTCCGATTTTCTTTTTGATCCTTCAGCTATTCATCAACCTCACGAGTGTGCTGATGATGCTTAATACCAGTGACAAGATTGATACACCGATAATCATCGTTGCATGCATCGGATTCATCGTTTGGTCTCTTACGATTCTTCTTGATAGAACAACTGTATTCTTTGTGATTGGACTTTCTCTGATAGGGCTTGGGTACGCTCTTGATACCGGATCGTTCAAACGCAACGCAGCTCTCGCAGTTGGTAGTGGAATTATTGCTTACTTTAGCTATCTACTCGCTGACTGGATCTTCTTCTGGCTGAACGTCTTCTTCTGTCTGTTCAGCTCGTTCCATGCGTGGAAGTTACGAAAAAAATCCTAAGATATTCCCGCCCTGACCATTGACATAACTTAATTCTTGTTTAAGATGGTTTATCGAAATTTCCCTATATTTTTATGGTTTCACTCAAAAGTAATCAGCTCAGATTTAGCACCGCAGAACCAATCAACACTGTTGCATTTGATCAATTGCAGGGAGTGGATTTTGAATTGCTTCTGGATGCAACAGAAGGAATGCTTCAAACTCCGGCTGATACTGATGGGATACTTGAACTTGATGTTATGGGTCTGAATACCGTTACACTTGTAGCAGCAACAAGAACTAAATTCAAAACTTTGGGTGCAGAAGAAGAAGCTCGCTTTAGAGACCGTGTAGAAGCATTAGAAAGTGCTTCGGCAGTGCAGAATATGATGCGATACGATGCTCACGTTGCAGTTGCGAGAGAAGCTTGTGCAGCCGCTGGAAACGCTGACGCACGGGAAGATTATTAAACTGGATTAATTTTGAATACCCCGCGTGCCAAGTGACTTGACTCGCGGGGATTCTTCTCGTTGTTGCTACCTGAAGGTCGAGGGCACCTACAGGGGTGGGAGCGCGGATCCCAGAAGGATGCCGCCGGTTGATCCCACGACGCCTGCGGCGAGAGCGTGCAAGGGGCGCACTCTCGTCATCAAGATTGTCGTAAAAAACAGAATCACCGTGGCAGGCACCCAGATAGCAGCAGGATCGAACTCGAAGTGAGTAAGATAATTGCTGCCCATAAACGCGAAAAATCCCAGTGGGATTATCATTATCGCAGATATGGCCAGACTCTCTTCCACTTCGGTCGGATCCACACGCTCTGGAACCCTCCTCAAGGCTGCGGCATTCATGCTTTTACCCTCCATTCATGCCGAGTCCAAGAAAGAACGTAACCGCCTCCATGCGAATGAACAACAAGTGTTAGCAACAATCCCTTGCTGCTAAAGCATATTCTACATAATTTTAGCTATTTGGCAA
>CAYUBO010000032.1:0-10549 GCA_964443095.1 uncultured Candidatus Peribacteria bacterium
CATCTGTTTCAAGCAGCCCAACAACCACTGCCGTCATAATTGCAACGACACCGAGTATCCAGCTGGTTGATATGAAACCCCTCATATTATTCTGGAGTGTACCAATTTGCCTTGCGCCCCTGCATTCTTCTTATATTGCACATAAAATAAATCGTGTTCCAATCCAAAACAGAAAAATGACAAGTCATCGTGACATAACTTTTGTCTCCGTCCACTAATTACCAGAAGTCTATTTCAAATTATCCGCTTCGCACAGCCCTAAATCACAAGTCCCAGAATCAAAAAATAATCATGCCTTGTTTTTGTAACCATTATTTATTGCATTAGTTACATAAAAAGGAAGAAGCTTTCTCTAATTAATTATGTTTAACCGAAGGGTTGAATTCCCCAATACAACCATCGAGCAGGCAACAAAGCAAGGAACTGTTACTGAAATAAGAAGGTATAGCGAATGGTTTGCTTTTGATTCAGGACAACAAGCAAGAGCTATTTTCGATAATGGAACAGGAACTCTGGAAACAATGATGCCTTCACAGGTATGTTCACCAAAATCAATGCCAGAGGAAGTGATAGAAACTTCTGAATTCGATAGTCCTCAACAAATCGCAGACACTCTCGGCATAAACATCAATGCAAGTGCTATGTATACACGCTTCAGGGTACTTAAGACGATGGCTAAGAAAAAGCCTGCCGCATGGAAGCGTTGGCTTGCTGTTCAATGTAAAAGGAGATTTGGAAATAATGCGGTTTTTGCCGGATAGCTAAAAAACACGTTTTTCCTTGCCAGAACCCTATATAAATAGGTATAAAGCCCCAGCACCTTTAATTGATCGCTTGCGGTCCTGCCCTCTTTAAAATAAGGAGGAATCCTCCGCTACCAGACGATAAGACATTAAAGGAAAGCCCTAAGGATTTACCACCTTCGCCTATGGCAACTACTATTCCATCTGAAAAAGATTTACTTGCATCTGCATGTCACTTCGGCCACCCGAAGAACAAGTGGAACCCACAAATGGCACCGTATATCTACGGTGTACAAAACGGGATTCATGTATTTGACCTCGTGCAAACCGTTAAGTGTTTAAAGGAGGTTTGTGACGAGCTCAAGAAACTAAATGCAGAGGGAAAGACAATTTTATTTGTTTCCACGAAGCAGCAAAGCACAGCTCTTATCGAAGAGACCGGAAAAGTTCTTGGGCAACCGATCGTAACTAAGAAGTGGATTCCGGGATTACTCACGAACTGGAACAACATGAGTAAGAGGATTAAATACTATCTTGATCTTCAGCAATCATTCCGAACCGGAGAAGTTGATAAGTACACCAAGAAAGAACAAACGATGCTCCGTAAGAAATTGACCAAGCTCGATGCCGCACTCGGTGGAGTTTCGACTATGGACAAGCTCCCCGATGCACTCTTTGTAATTGATGGAGTACGTGACCGTGTTGCTGTAAAGGAAGCCAGAAAACTTGGTCTTCCTGTCTACGGAATTTGTGACAGCAACTCAAACCCCGATGACTACACCGGCTTTATTCCGGCGAATGATGATGCAGTAAAATCAATCGACATTATCCTTTCAACTGTTCAATCCGCACTCGGTGGCAAGAAGTCCGCTGAGAATGATTAATTCACTATTCCCCATATCACAATGTCAGACTCATCCGCTAAATCCGTTGCTTCACTTCGCTCCCGTACAGGAGTTTCAATTCTAGAATGTAAGAAGGCTCTCGATGAAGCAGGTGGTGACGAAGAGAAAGCAATTGACCTACTTCGAAAAAGAGGAATTGCTCAGGCAGCAAAAAAAGCTGAACGCGAACAATCTGAAGGACTTATTTTTTCATCAAGAAAAGATAACAAAGTTGTTTTGATAGAAGTGAAGTGTGAAACAGACTTCGTCGCACGCGACGAGAACTTCAGTAAGATGGGACAAGATCTTGCTGATGCTGCAATTGAAGGTGAAGAAGCAGCAAAAAAGAAATCAGAGGAAATTGTTCCGGACATGGTACAAAAGCTCGGAGAAAACATTGCCCTCGGTGAAGTAAAAAACGCAGAAGGAGACATTGTTGGCACATACGTACACACCAACAAGAAAATTGGTGTTGTTGTTGTTCTTGACGGTGGTGATGAGACAAAGGCAAAGGATGTTGCAATGCATGCCGCTGCCATGAACCCTAATTATGTTTCTCCGGATGATGTGAGCAATGAAGATGTTGATGCAGAGAAGGAGATCTGGAAAGAACAACTCGCTGCAGAAGGAAAGCCTGCCGAAATTATGGAAAAGATTATGGGAGGAAAGGAAAAGAAGTTTCGCGAGGAAAATGCTCTTATTACGCAGGAATTCGTAAAAGATCCTTCTATGACTATTGAGAAGTATCTGGATGGCGCTAAGGTCACGACGTATATCAGGCTATCAATTGGATTATAGAAGCTGATTCTTTATTTTTATCAATGATAAGAGGAGTCCAAGGATTCCAAGGAGTTTTGTTTTGTCTCCTAGGCCTCTTAGGACTCTTAGGGATCTTAGGGATCTTTTCACAAATGCCTAGCGATACAGCCGCAATGCCGTATATGATAGCTATTAAGTGAACCTGCTCATCATCCTCCTTGGCATACTCATTGCTGCCGCTGTGGCCATGATGATGCTATGGCTCCTTTGGTACATTCAAGATAAGAAGAGGGAGGAGGAGATGGTTTTCTTACAGATCCTCGTACCGAAGAAGGAGAGCAAGGAAGACAAGGAAACGGAATCTGAAAAGTTTTCCTCAGCGCAGGACTTTAAAGAAGTAGTCGGAGTTATGGACCACCTCTACCACTCTCTTTACAGCATCTACAACACAAAAGTAAGCAAGTGGTACAAGGGGCAGGATTTCTTTTCTCTGGAATACGCAGCACTTGGCGGTGAGATTCTATTCTTCATGGTCTGCCCACGTTCAATAGCACATCTTTTTGAGAAGCAGCTAACTTCGTTCTATCCCGATGCAATTATTGATCAAGTTGAGGACTACAACATTTTCACTCCTGAATCATATGTTGCGGGAGAGACATTGATGCCGAACCGTGACTACTCTTTCTCGTTCAAAACTTATCAGGAACAGAAGAGTGATCCGCTGAATGCAATCACAAATGCGTTTTCCAAATTGAAAGAGACTGAGGGCGCAGCAGTGCAATTTGTAGTACGTCCCGCTGCACCCGGATGGCAGAAAAAATTGCAGAAATCTTCTGTAAAAATGATCAACCCCAAGAAGCACAAAGCAAAGCTCTACAATCCGATTACATGGGCAAGCGCACTGTTTGAACTGGTTACATCTTCAGATGATATTGTTGACCTAAAGGGAGCTGAATCTACAGGAAACCGCGTGACTCAAGTTCAGGAAGAGCGCAGCAAGATGCTTGATGAGAAGGCTTGCAACCCGGGATTCTACTGCGTTGTAAGAATCATCGGATCTTCAGAATCATCTGTGAAAGCGAAGCAGGTGCTGGAAGGTGTTGTGAGTGCATTTGCACAGTTCGATAGTGTCCGCGGCAATTCATTCAAGAGGCCACAGATCACGAACAAATCCAAGATCATAAGACGCTTCATTCGCAGATGTCCTTATAGATCGATTTTCCAGAAGACGATTTACAGGAAGATGATTGTTGGAACCACGGAACTTGCGAGCTTCTTCCACCTTCCAAACATCAAATACAACAAAGTGGATACGATCAAATGGCAAAAGTTCAAAGTTGCTCCTGCACCAAAGGGAATGCCGGAAGATGGTCTTAGTCTTGGAAATAACACATTCCGAGGTGATAAGAAGAAGATCTTTATGAAGAATGAAGATAGGTTCCGTCACTTCTACATAATTGGACAGACCGGTACAGGAAAATCTTCGATCATGCAGATGATGGCACGTCAGGATTTTCACAATGGTAAAGGAATGTGCGTAGTTGATCCACACGGATCATTGATTGAAGATCTACTGCCATACATTCCACGGGAGAGGGCTGATGATGTGATCTACTTCAACCCAGCTGATACGGAGCGCCCGATGGGGCTCAACCTTCTCGAAGCTGAGACTCCGGAAGAGCGTGACCTGATCGCGCTCGATGCAATGAACATGATGGTGAAGATGTTCGGGGAGGAGATCTTTGGACCCCGTATTCAAGACTACTTTAGAAACGGATGTCTCACTCTCATGGAAGACGTAGAAGAAGGAGGAGCGATAACGGATCTTGTAAAACTGTTTACAGATGAGGAGTGGCAAAGATACAAAGTCTCCCGAGTGCAAAACCCGATTGTACGTGCGTTCTGGGAGAAACAGATGGCCCAGACAGGGCAACGTGAGAAGCAGGAAATGATCCCCTACTTCGCTGCTAAGTTTGGCCAGTTCTACACGAATACACTGATGCGAAACATTGTTGGTCAGACGAGAAGCGCATTTGATATCTCCGAGTGCATGAATAATCAGAAGATAATTCTTGTTAACCTTTCAAAAGGTTTGATTGGAGATGTTAACTCACAACTTCTTGGTATGATCTTCGTGAGCAAGATTCAGGTTGCTGCAATGCGAAGACAGCAACAAAATGACGATGAAAGAAAAGACTTCTTCATGTACATCGACGAGTTCCAGAACTTCGTAACTCCATCAATTGAATCGATTCTTTCTGAGGCTCGTAAATATCGCCTAGGATTGATTCTTGCTCATCAGTACATCGACCAATTAGAGAAAGACAACAAGCTATCTGGAGCTGTTAGCCTGAAAGGAGCAGTGTTCGGAAACGTAGGAACAATGATGTTCTATAAGATTGGTCCGCAGGATGCAGAAGTTTGCGCCAAGGAAATGGCACCGGTGTTTTCTGAGCAAGACCTTGTGAACCTTGATGCATTCAAGGGCGCGATGAAACTTAGTGTGGATGGCCAGCCATCAAGGCCATTCTCGATTGAAGTACCACGTCCATGGCTTGATGCGACTTATCCAAAGGATCCACAAGCATCTGAAGCGTACAAACAACTAAGCCGCCTGACATACGGAAGACAGAAGGAGTTTGTGGATAAGGAAATATTGAGACGTATCGGGTGATGGTGTTCAATTAATGACAAAAGGACTCCTAGGAATCCAAAGAATCCTAAGATTCCTAGGATAAAGATTCCTAGGGTTCCCTATCCTTGGAATCTTTGGAGTCCTTTTACTGCAATGCTACCGTCTCAACCGGATACGCGTGCACAAGATACCTCTGCGCAATGCTATCCGGTGGCCAGCATGTGTAGAGAATCAATTCTTCTCCTGAACTGTTGTCGTTAAATGGAGCTGTGTCTCTTGCTGCAACAGTCTGCTCAAAGGCAACTTCGTAGACATAAAGATTCCCTTCATACGTAAGATAGATCTTGTCTCCGGGATTCAGCTCGTTTACTCGACGGAAAATCTTTGTGTACTGGGAAACGTCCCACGGGTAGCTGCTGCTGTGTCCGTAAAGCATCACCTTTCCTCCGGTTCCGGGATACGCAAACAAGTGTCCAATACCCTGACTCAAAACGGATAGGAGTCCTTTGGATGTAAATGCATCTGTTGGATGCGTGATCGTGAGGTCTTTGATACCGAGTGAAGGCATTGTGACAGAGAAATATTTTTCCGATCCCTGAGGATGACTCACTGCAACTGCCCCTTGAGCTGCTGGACCGGATGATGTTCCGGGAATCGTGCGGATTGGTTGTGCAACGCGAATAGGTGCTGTGGACTCCGGCTCCGGACCATCAAATGCAATAGTTCCTGTATCTCTCACTTTATGAAGTCGATATGCAATATCGAAAAACTGTCCCCGCGTGATTGGTGTCCCAAGCCTCAGAGTTCCACGATGCATGACGAGATTTCTGCTGATTGCACCATTTATGTACGGGGTGAACCATTTGCTCTCCATGTTCTGGATGTACTGCGAAAGCTCAGCACGATCATCTGCTCCACGCTCATCGAACGCACGCATGATTAAAGTGACAGCTTCCTCAACACTTACAAGATTTGCAGGACGAAATGTTCCGTCAGGATACCCCGTCACAATCCCATCTTGAAAAGCTAGCTCAACGTACGGTGCGTACCATTCTCCCAGAGGGACATCGAGGAAAAGTGGTAGTGGAGGCATATGCTTCCCAAGCCATTTAATTCTTCCTTCGTATCCCATTTGATCACTTAGAGCGAGTGCAACCTTTAGAGCCTCTGCACGATTTAGATATTGATTAGGCTTACCGGATCCGTCCCTGTATCCCTGAATAACTCCTTGATTGGATAGATACTCAAAAGCAGTTTCGTAAGGCGTTCCCCTCGTATCAAAGAAACCTTGGGCAGAAGCGCTCGTCTGCACCGTAAGGATCGCCGCGATTGAAAGAATGGAGAGGAAGGATCTTGCCATACCGCCCGTAAGATTGGATGAATATATTAATGTTTTTCTCAGATTTGTCAATGTTGCTTTACATACAATATTTTCTAACAAATTAGCGATTCTAGGACATTTTGTGTACTATCTGACCCTATCCCTTTTCCCTTCCCCTTTTCCCCTGTCCCTCAACAAATATGGCCTTAAAGATAGGAATCATCGGTCTCCCGAATGTCGGAAAATCCACTCTCTTTAATGCACTCACCCGCACGCGGGGTGCTGAGGCAAGTAACTTCCCATTCTGCACAATTGATCCGAATGTGGGAATTGTGGAGGTTCCTGATAAAAGGTTAGATAAGATCGCAGCAATCGTGAATCCGGAGAAAGTAATACCAACTGCTGTGGAATTTGTGGATATTGCGGGACTCGTAAAAGGAGCACACAAAGGAGAGGGTCTGGGGAACCAATTCCTAGCAGCCATCCGTGAAGTTCATGCCGTATGCCATATAGTTAGATTTTTTGAAGAATCGGACATTACCCATGTTGAAGGAAGCATTGAGCCTAAAAGAGACAGAGAAACGATTGAAACTGAACTTTGCCTTAAGGATCTTGAAGTAGTGACTCAAAGGATAGATAAAACTAAGGGGGCAGCTAAAACAGGTGACAAAGAAAAGCAGAAAGAGCTTTCTGTACTGGAAAAAATCCGATCTTGTCTTGAAGAAGGACTATTCGTTTCGACTATTAATTTTAGTGAAGACGAAGCAGAAATTGCACACTCATTCTTTCTGCTAACTGATAAACCTGTGATCTATGCCGCTAACGTTTCTGAAGAGCAGATGCATACGGTAAGTACAGATAATGCACGCGAGCAACTTGGTCTGCCTGATGGAACTGAGGTGATTACGATCTCGGCAAAGATTGAAGAAGATCTCCAAGAACTCTCTCAGGAAGAGACAGAAGAGTTTCTGAAAGATCTTTCCGTGACCTCATCAGGATTAGATAGATTGATACATGCTGCATACGAAACACTCGGTTACATCACCTACTTCACAGCCGGACCGAAGGAAGCACGGGCATGGACAGTGACAAAAGGATCAAAAGCTCCACAGGCCGCAGGAGTGATTCATACTGACTTCGAGAAAGGATTCATCCGTGCAGAAACAATAGGATATGATGATTACATTGAATGCGATGGAGAGAAAGGCGCAAAAGAGGCAGGAAAGATGCGGAGTGAAGGAAAAGATTACGTCGTGAAAGACGGTGATGTGATCTACTTTAAGTTCAATGTGTAGTTTTATTGACTACTTGCGGAAGATCAGTAGTGTTGCTTCCCCATGCCACTCGATGGATTGCCACCTGCAGGCTCAGTAGTGTACTCACCTGATGGAAACACAATTATCCATATTGAATCGTATGATGATGATGACGGCTTCTATGGATCATCAACTCAAACTGCTGACATTACCTGCTGGAAAAGTGATGGATCTTTCATTGTAGGATTTGGACACGATAGACAAAGTGAATTGCTGCGCGAAATTGCTGAACTAAATGAATTTGGAGCTACAGTATTTGCATCCATGAGTGACTTCAGAGCTAGAATGGATATAACACTTGGTACGTCATCTGACCCTGTACCCATCCAATGATATTTATAGCTCGCCAGGAACCGTTTACCTGTGAACACTGCTCTAAAGAGGTTAAGCCACTTGAAGATGGTTCATATCGTAACCATTGTCCCCACTGTTTGTACTCAAAACATGTGGATGAAGAGGGCCCTGGTGACCGCGCTTCTGCCTGCGGAGGGTTAATGAAACCTGACTCGATTGATCACAACAGTAAAAAGGGGTGGATGATCATCCACGTGTGTGACAAATGTGGCAAGCGCATGCCAAATAAACTCGCACCCGATGATGAAAAGGGTCGTCTGCCGCAAGAAAAAAATGGGGGTTGAAGTATATTTTTGTTCAACAATTTTGTTTGTGGCAAGGGCTCTTTCGCAATTTTCCCTTGATAACATTATTTGTTCAGTACTACACTGCGCATCACGATGCGGTGGTTCCTATTTATTTGCGCGTTCGGCATGTTGTTTGTCTCAATTTAAGAGACGCAGGTAAGAAACCTGCACTCGAAAAATGATGCAAACAACGACTCCCCTCTCTTCTTTTTAATAAGAAACGATCGAACCACAAGAAAATCACCCCTCATACTTACCCCGCAAACCTTGCGGGGTTCTTTTTTAGCTTTTAGCTTTCAGCTTGTAGAAAAGTAGCTACTTGAGTGACGAGTCCCTCTAAAAGCTACAAGCTAACAGCTAAAAGCTTGTTCGATACAACAAATCCTTCACACCACTCATCACTACTTTGTAACAATATTTATGCTGCTTGCAGGATGATACTCAATGTTCTCCACCTCCATATCATTTAAGTATTCTTTGATCATTCCCTCACTTAGAACAACCATCTCAACTTCTGCCTGAGTTAATCCTTCGGGAACATCCAGATATCCAACAAGCTCACTATTTACTTGTACTTCAATCGCGACCACATCTTCACGAGAAAGATGTGATGAATATTGCTCACTAAACGTGACATTCACAGGAACTTTGTCTGATACGTTACCTTCGGGAATTATCATTAACTGATCTATATCTGTTTCGGGGTTATTTTCTACAGCAACTTCGAACTTGCCTACATCCAGAGCTTCTTTAAGCTCCTCTGAGAGCTCTTCTGTATTTTCGAGCACATTCTCCAGTCCCTGCTCTTTTAAATCGTTCTCAACTTGTTTTTTAAGCGATTCTTTAACCTTTGGTTCCGTCTCCATTGTGAACTTCAACTCTGCCATAGATTCATTGAAATCCATTTCACGTTCCAGATCTTCAGGCCCCTTCACGCGTTCACGAAGTTTCTCATATTCTTCAGGGCTCCGCATGCGGGTCCGTATCTTCGCACGTTCATTTGCTGGGAGGAGGTCAAGCCAGTTAGTCATACAGATATGATAGCGGATCTTAGCTGCAACCACTCGTTGCCCCACAATCTAAGCACACTTCACACGCCCCATTTACCTTCACACGCATGCTTCCGCAACTTCCACACACAGATCCGGTAAATCCAAATTCTTTTGCCTTCTCTAGCTCGGAGGTAACAGTCCCAACCTCTTCTTTGGATGTCTCCTCCTGCTCTTCTAAAACAGCAGTGGGAGATCCTTCATTAACCAATGGAATTCTCATTGCAAACGCATCCTTGCTTTTGCTTCCTTCTCTGTACGCCTTCTCCACAAGTTCTGCATTGTGAAATACTTTCGCCTTCTCTTTTGGAAGGAACTTGAGCGCAAGCCAGCGACCAAGGTAGTCCATGAAACTCTTCACCATTGGAATCTCTTTGTTGATTGTGAGCCCCATTGGCTCAAAACGTGTGTGTACAAGCTTCTGGCAAAGCACTTCAAGAGGAACACCGTATTGCAAGTTCATAGAAAGACTCAGAGCCAATGTATCCATCACACCGGAGAGCGTTGATCCTTCTTTGCTCATTTTGATGAAGATCTCCCCAGGCTTTCCATTGTCATAGAGACCCACGTGTAGATATCCCTCGTGCCCCGAAACAGAGAACTTATGTGTAATTGCCATCCTCTCATCAGGAAGCTTTCTTCTGCGTGGAACTTCTTTGATTATGACCTTTTCAACAACATCTGATTCTTTTTGATCTTTCTTTGAATCTGATGATGTGGATAGCGCCTGACTTAATTTGCATCCGTCACGGTACAAAGCATTTGCTTTAAGACAAAGCTTCCAACTTAAGAAGTACGCACTTGTTATGTCTTCAACAGTTGCCTCATTTGGAAGATTGATCGTTTTGCTGATAGCACCGGAGATGAATGGCTGTGCCGCTGCCATCATGCGGATGTGGCCTTCTGCGGAGATGTACCTTTTCCCAAGCTTTCCACACTTGCTGGCACAATCAAACACCGCAAGGTGTTCTTCTTTTATGCTTGGTGCGCCTTCAAGAGTCATATGCCCGCAGATGAAAGTGTTTGCCTCGTCTACCTGATCTTTTGTGAACCCAAGTTCAGAAAGAAGATCGAAATTGAAATCATCCATCTGTTCTTCTTTAAATCCAAGTCTCTTCATTGTTTCATCACCAAGTACCCAACGGTTAAATGAGAACTGTATTTCAAATACCTGCGGAAGATTCTTCTCAACACTTGCAAT
>CAYUBO010000033.1:0-10185 GCA_964443095.1 uncultured Candidatus Peribacteria bacterium
CAGTTGGATCTTCTTCTGTTGGATCTTCCCATTCGTGCTCATAACTATCATCCACAACTGCTATGAATCCCTGCTCACGTAATTGATCGTGATCTAGCGGAAGTGTGAACTTAAGACTTGGGAAGTTCGGATGGTTTTCCCACTTTCCGTCTCCACTGTAGAACTCACCGCAGCGATCTGCCTGGTTACGTAGACATCCGTTGAAGTGATCATTCCCGACTGAGAATGGAATTCCATTTGCATCAACAGGAAGTTCTGTGAATTTCTCAATTCCGTCTGCTTCTCCAATTATTGCTTCAGGATCTCGCACTGCAAGTGCGTGCCATGAGAAGGTCACATCCTCCAGAGCTTGCTTGGACATTTCGATTGTGAATCCTGTTTGTGATTGTGAGCGGATTCTCCATGGAGTGAAGTCGTCTGATGACGCTGTTATTACAGGTGTCACTTCAAATTGTGGATCGAACGGAACTGTTACTGATGTACCTGTCTTCGGAATAACTGCGAATCCTGCGAGTCTCTCGTTGACGATCAGCTCACCACCAACCTCTACATCTCCGAAGAATTGTGCGAGACCTTCTACTGTCAGATCTCCGAGTACTGCCATTGCTTCTCCTGCAATAAGCTTGTTGATCTCCACTGCTTCTGCATCCGGATCTATGGATGATGGGTTGTACTCCTCACCGTTTATAAGAAGAGCACCTTCAATATTAACTTCTCCACGGAACACCGATCCGCTTGCAACATCCAATGCAGCAGTGTGTAATTCTCCACCGACTGATAGATCTTCCGCGACCTCAAGACTTAGTGTCTTCATTGCACCTTCGACTACGAGATCTCCCTTTACCAGAGCATTATTCTCCACAGTTAGATCTCCGACTGTTAAGCCTGCAGCTACAGCTAAGTTCTTCCCGAATGTAACCGGCCCCTGCACAATCAATTCGTCTGCCATGATAACTGTTCCAGAAACTGAAAGGGCTTCTTCTATGGCAACTTGTTTTTCAAATGTGATTTCCTCTTTCCATCTGCCATCTTCAAATGGGATGGTGAAGCTATCTTCATATTTCTTGAGTGCAACACCAACTTCTCTACCAAAGTCGATTGCAGAGAATTCGTCTGATACGGCATCAGCAATATCTTCATCAACATTAAGTTCCATAATCGCTTCGCTGACCATAATCTGGACTTCGTCTTCTATTTCCATTGCAGCAATTGTTTCGAGCACATGATCCTCTACTGTTTCCACTGTTAGTGATGAATTACGACGGGCGATAAGGATATTTATGAATCCTTCTTCATCATCCATTCCTTCCAATGCAACACCAACTGTCGGGGATCCCGGCTCTGCTCGCATCGAATATCCCGAACGACTGGAAGATGTGAGCCCATCACCTGGACGAATTGAACCATTCTCATTTGTAACCTTTGTCTTCAGCTGACCTATAAGACCAACAAGATAATGATTTGGAACAGGTAATCCTCCTGCTCCCCAGAATGCGTTACCAATGAATGCGGCTTGGTCCGGATGAGAAACAACACCCATCAAGTTCCCATCTGAAGCACTTGTACATCGTTCCACCGAATTCTCACGTGTGATATCTATGCAAACCACTTCTCCATGCTCAAGTTTATCACGTGAGTAGAACCACTCAGCGTAGTCAGCTCCACCTGTACTGTGGGCTCCATCGGCGAAGGTCTTACCATCTGCCTGAACACGCCAGATTCGGTTCTCATCTGATCCATTGTCTGAGTAAACTTGGAAGACATTTGCTGTCGCAGTGGTTGCCTCAGAATCAATTGTCATTACTACTCCACTCGTAGACTTAACTCTAAGTGATCCTGTGTTCGTTCTGTACATCTTCACATCAAATGTGCCGTTGTATCCAAATAGGATGTGCGGAGCATTCTCAACTTGTGCGTTGTTTGCTGTGACATCAAGTGCAAGTACAGGTGCATTTGTTGCTTCGCTATCAATCAGTACACCTGTTCCGCTTGCATTCTGATCTACGAATACTGCAGCAGGGGTATCAGCAGCATTTGCCTCTACAATCAATTGACCAGATGAAGTGAGTAGATCTTGTGCAAAGAGATGAATCCCAGAAGCCGTTCCTATTACTTCGAGACCCGTTTCAGGACTCGTTGTCCCAATACCTACATTGCCTGAGCTATCAATTCTCATTTGCTCTGTTGCTGATCCTCCTTGACCTGTCAAGAAAGAGAGACGTACTTCTCCAGTTGATCCATCTGCTTCCCCATAAATAGCCGCACCTACTCCAGCTGAATCAGAGTCAGCAGTCTCAAATTCTATAAATCCAATATCCTGATTATTTACCATTGTTGTATCTGCATCACGCGATAATCTAATAATTGATGATCCATTGCTATCTAAATGAAGCATTGAATCTGGATTTGTTGTTCCAATACCTAAATTACCCAAAATGTGACTTTCTGCACCAGCCATAATTGCAAGACTTGCACCGGAGAGTGTTCCAGTTGTAGAAAGATTGTTATTGAAGAATCCTGTTCCTTCTACAACGAGTGATCCTGAAGTTGTGAGAAGATCTTGTGCATGGACGATGGCTCCAGACACTGTTGCAAACTCAAGAAGTGATCCTGTAATTGTTGAATTCAATGTGAATACACTGCTTCCATCGAGTCCTAGACCTTGTCCTGCGTAGTAGGTTGAACCTGCCCCACCGGTGTCATCTGACCAACTCAGATTTCCTGCTCCATCTGTCTTAAGTACTTTACCTGTTGCAGATCCGTCTCCTGTTGGGAATGTGTAGGTAACGCCTCCGATTGTCATTGTAGAACCGAATGTTGCTGCACCTTCTACAACGAGAGCTCCGGATGATGTGAGGAGATCCTGAGCATGAACAACTGCACCGGAAACTGTGTCAAATGATACGAGTGATCCGGAGATAGTGGAGTTGAGTGTGAAGGCATTATCTCCATCCAATCCTAGTCCCCTACCGGCAAGATACGATGAACCACCACTGTCACTGTCAGTTGACCAACTGAGGTTTCCAGATCCGTCTGTCTTTAGAACCTTTCCTGATGCAGATCCATCTCCACCTGGGAATGTGTATGTGACTCCTCCAACAGTGATAGTTGATCCGAAGGTTGCTGCCCCTTCCACTACAAGGGCTCCTGAGGATCGTAAGGCGTCTGCTGCGTAGACTGTTGCACCGGAGATTGTTCCAACGACTTCAAGTTCAGTATCGGGAGAAGTAGCCCCTATACCCATGTAGCCGCTACTGTCTATTCTGACCTTCTCTGAATTGCTACTTCCGATTTGGAATATAAGATTGTCGCTTGTATCAGCAGTAATTTGCGCCCTTGAAACATTATTAACATTTACCCAGCGTATAAATTCACCATTGCCTATCGCAATGTCTCCATCGACATGCAATTTCTCAAATGGTGTTGTTGTACCAATACCAACATTACCTCCCAGGACTTGTGCACCAGACATAATCCTCAGCGTGGCTCCTGAGAGAGTTCCAGTTGTTGAAAGATCATCATTAAAGAATCCTGTTCCTTCTACTACGAGTGCTCCGGAAGATGTAAGGAGATCTTGTGCATGAACCACTGCACCGGAAACTGTGTCGAATGAAACTAGGGATCCTGAGATTGTTGAATTGAGCGTGAATACAGAAGAACTTAAATTCAATCCCTGACCTGCCAAGTAAGTTGTGTCGTTATCAGTATCTGTATCATCAGACCAAACAAGTTGACCTGCTCCGTCTGTCTTTAGGACTTTACCTGATGCGGATCCGTCTCCTCCCGGGAAAGTGTAGGTAACACCTCCGATTGTCATTGTAGAGCCGAATGTTACTGCACCTTCTACAACGAGAGATCCGGATGATGTTAGAAGATCTTGAGCGTGTACAACTGCACCGGAGACCGTTGCAAACTCAAGGAGGGATCCTGTGATTGTTGAATTGAGTGTGAATACATTGCTTCCATCTAAACCAAGTCCTTGACCAGCCAAGTAGGAAGATCCTCCACTATCACTATCATCAGACCAACTTAGATTTCCGGATCCGTCTGTCTTCAATACCTTTCCGGTTGCAGAGCCATCTCCTGTTGGGAATGTGTATGTAACTCCTCCGATTGTGAGTGTTGATCCCAAGGTTGCTGCCCCCTCGACTACAAGAGCTCCGGAGGTTGTGAGGAGATCCTGAGCGTGGAAGATATTTCCAGAAGCTGTTCCTATGACCTCTAATGCAGTAGTGGGAGAAGTGGTTCCTATACCAACATTCCCATTTCCTAAAACTGTAATATAATCTTGGCTTCCTAATATGTTTTGGAATGAGAAAGCAACATCAGTACCAGTAACATTTTGCCAAGTTGTACCATCTTTTTTGCCAGCTCTGAATGTTACTACGCCTACAGATGGGTCTGTCCCCCCAGATATTCCACGGAAAACCAATCCTCCAATATCGCTAGCTTCACTCAGGCCTGTGAATGATGCACCTCCTTTTGCACCTGACCATTTATCAACTGCGAAGTAAACATCTGTCGGAGCTAAATCTGTCATGCCATGAGCTACATTTGTGCTGTCACCGATGTAGACTGGCTTATCGCCAACTTTGTTTACGTGAAGTGTAGTGCCAGGACTCGTCGTCCCAATCCCCACATTTCCAAGAATGTAGCTATCAGCTCCTGCCATCACCGTGAGATTCGCACCCGAGAGCGTTCCGGTGGTTGAGAGGTTGCCATTGAAGAACCCTGTCCCCTCTATGACCAATGCCCCTGAAGAAGTGATGAGATTTTCTGCATGCAAAGTTCCACCGGAGATGGTGGTGAAGTTGAGAGAGGAACCTGTTAGAGCTGAATTAAGTGTGAAGACTGATCCGTTCAGAGCAAGGCCCTGACCGGCGACGTACGTAGTATTGTTATCCGTCGCACTAATTGTCGTATCCGTAATCGTCAGGTTACTACCTACAGTGAGCCACTTGGAAGCTCCCGCAGAGTCATCCCAGAACATGATGCGGTCTGCATTTGGGTCTGTGAGGCTCTCGATGCCAAGGTGACTCAGGGAGAAGGCTGTACCACCGAGGTTCAAGCCTGTACTTGCTGTGTATGTGGTGTCTGCATCCGTACCACAGCTGAACTGTCCGGAAGCGGCATCCCAGTTAAGGGTAGCCGTTGCACCATCACAGTCTGTGAGTCCGGCTCCAAAGAATGTTCCTGCCTGGTCTATCACCAGACTTCCACTTACGGAGAGAAGATCATTTGCATGCAGCCTGGAGCCTGACATCAAGGTCACCCCAGTAAGTGTGGTACCAAGTGTAAATGTTGTGCTTGTGCGGCTCAGGCCCTGTCCTGCCTCGTAGGTTGTGTTGTTATCTGTATCAGTATCATCAGTCCAGACAAGCTGACCTGCGCCGTCTGTCTTAAGAACTTTTCCTGATGCACTTCCATCTGCAGTTGGGAAGGTATAGGTAACTCCTCCAATAGTAAGAGTGGAACCGAAAGTGGCAGCGCCTTCTACTACTAATGCACCTGATGATGTTAGAAGGTCTTGAGCGTGGAGGATTAGACCCGAAGCTGTTCCAACTACTTCTAGTTTGGTATCGGGAGATGCTGTTCCAATTCCGACGTTGCCGCTTGAACCTTGGACAAATAGTGCCCCGTCAGCTCCTCCTGATAACTTGATATCTATATCGCCATCGTCACCAAGCTCGATTATGTCCTGGGCGTCATCTTCGGTGATGCTTATGAAGGATTCGTTTCCTGCTGTTACTTCTATCGCATCACTTGCAAAATTCAATAAAGTGTCTGTGTCTCCTGAATGACTGAGTGTTTGGGGCAAATAAATCACGCCATTTATTTCCATGTTACCGTTTCCATCAATCGAAAAATGATTCGTCCCACTCTCTTCAACAACGAAGATATATTCTCCATAGCCAAGTGCACTCTCTGTATTTACAGTTAATGGCGCCTCCGGTGTCGCTGTCCCAATGCCGACCTTTTCATTTGTAGTGTCCACACTAAAGACCGGATTTCCTCCATCATTGTCTAGAATCTGGAAAAAAGTTGTCGAATCTGTTGCACTGTGGAAACTTGCTTTTCCTTCAACTGAAAGTGTTCCAGATGATGCCAGAGTTGTTGTCGCTTGAATTATTGTTCCAGAATGTGCTGGACTTAAAGAGAAGACAGTTCCTGCAAGAGTTAGTCCTTGGCCTGCTTCATACGTTGTGTTGTTGTCTGTGTCTGTATCATCACTCCAGACAAGATTACCAGCTCCATCTGTCTTCAGGACTTTTCCTGATGCGGATCCGTCTCCACCTGGGAAGGTGTACATGACGCCATTCAGTGTAACTGTGGATCCGAATGTTGCTGCTCCTTCGACTACGAGGGTTCCGGATGATGTGAGGAGATCCTGTGCATGTAGTGCCCAACCAGAAGCAGTGCCACCGATTTCCAGTAGCAATCCTGCATCTATAGCAAGTGTCCCATCGTTGGTAGATGTAATTAGAAGTCCACCGGTCATAGTGTCGCCTCCTGCATTAACGTAATGGTCAACAATGCCTGCAGACCCTCCTGTTTCATCTGTTCCACAACTTAAGACTCCATTGGCATCGGTGTCGAGGGTGTTGCAGTTGGTGAGATTGGAGAAGTGAACGTTTCCGGCTACTTCTAATGCTCCGGAGGATGTGAGGTTATCTTGGGCGTGGAGAATATTTCCTGATGCTGTTCCAACTATTTGCAGACCCCCTGCTCCGACCTCTTTAGGATCAATAAGCATATTTGTTCCATCGTAGTAGATGGAGGCATCTTGAGCTGCCCCGAATAGGAGTTTTTTAGAGTCTGCTGGAATTTGAACATCACCCGAACTAATATCTATAGTTAGCCACTTTGTTAATAATCCAAGACTCCCTATACTAAAATACTCATCATTATCAGTTGCTTTAATACCGACTACTGCTTTTGTTGTTCCTGCAGTCTTAAACTGAAAAGCATTTTCTTTATAAGATTGACCTTTATCTAAATTAATATAGGCATGAGTTTGTCCATCCATTGTAATTCTTCCAACCCCTAAAGTTGAGGCGTCTACGATAAAATCAGTAGTTTTAACTTTTAATTTGCCTAAACCGACTTCTCGAGGATTAATATGCATATCTGTGCCATCGTAGTAGATAGAAGCATCTTGATCGGCTCCGAAAAAGTGCTTCACATCATCAGCGCTTTGATAGATATGACTCTCTACTGCAAACGCACCAGAAGACGTAAGCAAGTCTTGAGCGTGGAGAACTTGACCGGAGACTGTACCCGCTACCTCCAAATTACCTGAAGAATCAATGACACCTAAAATTCCACCGGTGGTATCAGCCCACTCCAAGTAATTTCCTGCTTCTGATGTAATATTTGTGACGTCTTTTTCCAGGCGCAAGAGTGAACCATCTTCCGAGTATGTGCTTGAACCATCAATATCTCGCTTGATGAGTACATCGTCTTGGTCGATATTGTCTGTAAGATTATGTTGCCCCAATGCACCGACACCAAATTTAGATAAGCTCCCATTGATCTGATTTACTCCAAATACTCCAGTTCCAACGGTAACTGTAAGTCCTACTCCAGTATATGACTTCCACGAATCCGAAAATAAATCGCTTGTAGCTAGGAAATCTACTGCTTGAATATCTCCAACAACTTGAAGTTCCTTGGAAGGGCTCGCCGTCCCAATACCCACTCTCTTATTGGAGGCGTCGTAGACAAGTCCTGTGGTATCTACTACGAGCGTGTTCCCGGTACCTGTTCCAGAAGTCTTCTTAATGGCAAGTGCTCCCGTCATCGTATCGCCGCTAACGTTCACGTACCGTGCGTCACCCTCCGTAATATCAATCATGTCTCCCGTACCGCAGGTAAGAGTGCCATCACTTTGAGTGGTGATAATGGAGCAGCTAGCAAGGCCGGTGACTGCGAGAGAAGTACCGGTGATGCCGCCTGCGACTTGCAGCCGAGTGGATGGAGTATTCGTTCCGACACCGACGTCACCACTTGCTTTCCATATCCCATCTGCAGAAGTGTCTCCGCCATAGAATATGACATCACGACCGTTTCCGTAGTTTAGGAGAACATCTCGAGATGTCGAATCTGCCACAAGCTTCAGGTCCCCACCGTAGCTGGAAATAACTCTATTTCCTCCGACCATGAGGTCAGCTGTCGGGCTCGACATATTAATACCGAGGTCTCCCATTATGTAACTATCCGCTCCGGCCATCACTGTCAGATTTCCTCCAGAGAGCGTTCCTGTCGTAGAAAGATTGTTATTGAAGAATCCTGTTCCTTCTACAACTAAGCTTCCTGATGAAGTGAGAAGATCCTGAGCATGAACCACAGCACCTGAGACAGTGTCAAACGAAACGAGAGATCCTGAGATTGTTGAGTTAAGTGTAAATACAGATGATCCCAATCCCAATCCTTGTCCTGCGAGATATGTTGTTCCGTCATTACTATCATCTGACCAAGAGAGGTTTCCTGAACCATCTGTCTTAAGGACTTTTCCTGAGGCAGAGCCATCTCCTCCGGGGAAGGTGTAAGTGACACCGTTGAGGACGATGCCGGAAGAGAAGGTGACGTCATCATTGAAGGTAGAAAGTCCTTCGACGACGAGGGCTCCGGATGTAGTTAGTAGATCTTGAGCATGAACTGTTGTTCCGGAGTAGGTGTCGAAGTCGAGAAGGGTTCCTGAGAGGGATCCATTGAGAGTAAAGACTGAAGAAGCAAGAGTTAGTCCTTGGCCTGCTTCATACGTTGTGTTGTTGTCTGTGTCTGTATCATCACTCCAGACAAGATTACCAGCTCCATCTGTCTTCAGGACTTTTCCTGATGCGGATCCGTCTCCACCTGGGAAGGTGTACATGACGCCATTCAGTGTAACTGTGGATCCGAATGTTGCTGCTCCTTCTACGACGAGTGTTCCGGATGATGTGAGAAGATCCTGAGCATGAACAGTTGCACCGGAGAGGAGTGTGTATGCTTCGATTGTTGCTCCGGAGAGATTTGTATTGATGGTGAAGACTGTAGATGCAAGTGATAGTCCCTGACCTGCCTCATAGGTTGTGTTGTTATCTGTATCAGTATCATCAGTCCAGACAAGCTGACCTGCTCCATCTGTTTTAAGTACTTTTCCTGACGCAGATCCATCTCCTGTTGGGAATGTGTACGTAACACCTCCGATTGTGATTGTTGAACCGAAGGTTGCTGCACCCTCTACAACGAGAGCGCCGGATGAGCGTAGGGCGTCTGCTGCATAGACAGTGGAACCGGAGATGACACCGACAACTTCAAGTTTAGTATCGGGAGAGGATGACCCAATACCAACATTCCCTTCTATAATCATTCCTTCAGATGGAGGAGTAGTACTAAGGTAGTTAGTACCCAGAGCCATGCCACCAGCCTTATCTATGACCATTCTCTTTGTGTCATTAGTCCAGAAGAATAAGTCATGGTTAGAAACTCCTCGGAAAGAGTTAGAGCCTCCTGTATCACCATCAGACTGCATCCACAACTCAGGATATCCACCAGTGTAACCTGTTCCCATCATTGTTTTAATAAAGGAGTAACCACCAGCTGTTGAGGCATTGATTATCTTCATCTGTGGAATGAGATTGTCCGAACCACCAGAATAGTTACCTTCAATGTGCAACAGACTGGTGGGGCTCGCAGTTCCAATTCCTACATACTCGTTTACCGTATCTACATTTAAAACAGGATTACCACCATCAGAATCCAAAACCTGGAAACCGGTTACTGCATCAGTATTCGTTTGAATAACTACACCAGAATTGAACCTAGCATTATCTTCAACAACAAGTGATCCTGATGCTGTGATTAGATCCTGTGCGTGAACTGTTGCTCCAGAGAAAGCATCAAAATCAAGAAGTGTTCCTGAGAGAGATCCATTGAGCGTGAAGACCGTGGAAGCAAGCGAGAGGCCCTGACCTGCTTCGTACGTTGTGTTGTTATCTGTATCGGTATCATCAGACCAGCTCAAGTTTCCGGATCCATCTGTCTTCAGAACTTTTCCAGTTGCGGAGCCATCCCCTGTTGGGAACGTGTAGGTGACACCTCCGACTGTGATTGTGGATCCGAAGGTGGCTGCTCCTTCTACGACGAGAGCTCCGGATGATCGGAGAGCATCAGCTGCGTAGACAGTTGTTCCTGATGCAATTC
>CAYUBO010000034.1:0-10168 GCA_964443095.1 uncultured Candidatus Peribacteria bacterium
CGGAAACTCTTCCTCCGCCAGCTTACGCAGGCGGATTCTCGAAGGAATGTTGAAGTTTTCCTCGTCTAGAATGATAATTGCCTGCTCAATATTCTTCTGTGCCTGTTTATATGCATCACGATATTTTGAAGCGACATCTTCTTCGTTATCGACTTTCTCAGTAGAATCTGCCTGTTCTACACTTTCAGTATCATCTGAGTCTTCATCTTCATTATCATATTCTTCCGAAAACTGATAAAAACTTAAGTCTTGAATAGATTCCCGCAGTTCTTCCAAAGCCTCTCTCCAATTTTCAAGCTGTTGCTTTTGGTTACTTTTACTCTGTATCTTCGTAACTATCTCTGAATAATCCTTACTCTTAGTAAACTTTACGCTGCTCTCTAAGGTATTTTGTTCTTTTTCTTTGTCAATCAATTCATCTTTTAGATTTCTGTAATCTTCAACCACTCCCTGGTAGTTATACAATGCTGAAAGCTGCTCTGTTAGTTTATTAGCATCATCTTCTAATAGACCACCAGATTTAATATTGGCCCTCTCGTATATAGCATTAGTAAATGCAACCTGGTCTGTGGCGAAACTCTCAACTTCACTCTGTCCAATAAACTCAAATACTTCAACTCCATCAAAGCAAAAATATCTTGCGTCGCTAGTATCGAAACTAGGATTTAGCTTGTCCCAGAATTTCTTAGATGAAGACGAATGCTTAGAATGTTGACCTAGAAAATTCAAAATAGTGCTCTTTCCTGATCCTCTCCCACCAATGAAACAATTGAAATATGGACTGAATTCAAATGTGTCATTCATGCCAGCAAAACAAAATGGTTCTTCTTTATTTTGTCCACCATTTTGACTAACGCTGAGATTAGATTTATTGGGGATGTTAAATGTCATACTACGGATAGTATTTGTCGGTTCTACAGGTTGTTTTTCACCAATATGTACTCGTGATTCAGGATCAAAAACAATTTGTTTAAGCCCCTCGAGATTCCATTCAGACTTTATCCATGTCACATCCTTAGAAATATTTTTTCTTTTTCCCTCACCTTGATACCACCTTTTTCCAAGCCAATTATCGATGTCACCAAAGGAATGGACATCTGACCCAGAAATAACTGGTTTCGGTTCTGCATACACATTTTTCTCATATCTCCCCGTATTTAAGAAATACTCTACATTCTGAGATCCTCCAAAGAAGCCATCGCACACCTTATCTATCTCATCAGATATATTTAGTTTCCGGGGGGATCTTGTTGCCCTGAGACCAGAGTTGTTTGCTGCGGCAAATATGAGATAGGGCTCATCCTTATCTCCAAACACATCATGTAATGTTAGTCTTATTTCTTTGTAGTCTACTCCTGCACTTTCGTACTCTGCACCTGAGAGCTCATTGCAATTTTTGTTAGAACCATCTTGAGATATGTTCGTCTTAAGTTCATTTAAAAACTTATTAAGTTGTCCTTTTTTAACTGAATTATCAAAAATAACGTGCATATTTACTTCCTCAGCTTCGCGATTGACTGATACCTCAAGTCTAAGCTCAATGTTTGGGAAAAATACTTTTTTTGATCTGGGATAAATGCCTTTGAATTTATCTAAAAATGTAAAATAGTTTTCTGCGCTGAAGTAATCTGTAATCCCAAAAACCATTACATCAGAATCCTCAATTCTTCTGCAAAACTCATCCCACACGTTTTCTTCACCCCCATAACTGTTCGACAACTTGGTGAATGGAGTATGGACATGCAAATCCCACTTATACCATCCCGACCCTTGCTTAAGTTTAGTCATAAGTACAAGCGAGAAAGGTTGTCAATTCTAGTATCCAATTAACGAGTTTGAAAGATCAATTTACTTACCATGGAATTTGCTGTGCACCTCCTTCAGCTGAGGATTAGTGACCCCTTCGGCTCGCTACGCTCGCTCAGGGTCACCCATTATCCTTTTCCGTGGAACTTCTGATGAATATCTTTTAGTTGTGGGTTGGTGACATGAGTATAAATTTGTGTTGTAGATAAATCTTTGTGCCCAAGCATTTCTTGAACCGACCGAAGATCCGCTCCATTCCTAAGGAGATCTGTCGCGAAGGAGTGGCGGAGGGTGTGAGGGGAAGGAGAACTCATAATACCTGCCTGCAGTGCATACTTCTTAACCAAATTAAAAACAGAAACACGCGACAGCCTAAACTCTTCTCCCGGCGGCATAACATTCGTAGCTTTACTGATATTACGAATGAAGAGGGGATCAATGTGGTCGAGGCGAGCATTCAAGTACTCCTTTAATGCCTCTGCCGCTCTTTCACTTATAAACACCACCCTAATCTTCCCACGCTTCCCCCTCACAGAAATCTCTTTAGTTTTAAAGTTTAAGTCCTTGCGATTCAACCCCCGCAACTCCTCAAGACGCAAACCAGTAGAGAAGAAGAGATTCAAGATGGCACTGTCTCTTTTTCCTATCTTCGTATCGGTATCCGGAGCTGCCAGAAGCCTCTCCAACTCCTCATGAAACAAAACCTTCACCTGTCTCTGTTCTTCTTTAAAACGAGTGATGCGGTCAGGAGGATATACATCTGCCTCCTCCTCTTGGACCAAATACCGGAGGAACGCTCGCAAAACCGTTAAATGGTGATTTTTGGTGCGAACTGTGAGTTCTTTCTTGTTTCTTGTACGAGCACTATGAAGTGCTGACTTATAGAGCCGAATCGACGCTTTATTAAAGTCTGCGGGATCTTTTAATTCCGTAAGCTCAAGCATCAAGTGCAAAGACTGACGATAAGTAGATACAGTGAGAGGGGACTTGTTCTCCTCAGCCTTGAGGAAGGTGAGATATCGGTCGACTGCCTGGGCGAGGGGGGATGGAAGTGGTTGAGACATGATTAGGGAAAAGGGAAATGGTGGAAGGGAAAAGGATGGGAAAAGGGCTTAAGAGAGAGGGGGTAGGGGTTTTCCACACTATTTCCTACTTAACATAATGCATTTTATGTTAACTATTCAATTGACTGTGGAAAACTGTGTGTTTTAGCCGTAGAAGCAGGAATTCGATAGATAGAGACTCTGAGTGAACTATTGGTCCAGGATATTTTTCAGTTCCCTTTTTTACTCCTTTATAAGGAATTAAATGGCACAGTTTTCTTAAGTTTTTGCACACAATAAATTTAATTAGGAGCAGTCCCCCGAGGTCTCTCGAACGAGCGTGCACCGGAGGGTTTCCGGGGTGAGGGTTCTAAAGTTCTCTCTTCGACCAATAATACAAAATCCCGAGAGCCTCTCTCGCACTACTCTTCACTTCAAAAATCCAAGGTGCATGAACATCCGCCGGATGTGTCATCAACTCACTCATACCAACTCTTCCTGCCAAGTATTCTATCCTCGCCAAATGGTACCGATCAGAAATACCAACTACCCCATTACAGTTTGCTGTCAACTCCTTGACATTCTTTAGATTTTCTAATGTAGAACGCGACTCCCCTTCTACGATAATTTTTGACGGATCAATTCCCCGTAACATTGCGTAGCGACGCATTACGACTGCTTCACTATCCTGCTGGGTACTCCCCTTCCCTCCCGAGAGAATAACTCGATCCAGCTTACCCTCATGATACAAATCCGCTGCTGTACCTACTCGCCTCTGAATCCCGGGGCCTGCAACGTTTCCTCTGTGAACTGCCGCACCAAAAACTAATCCACACTCTGCCGGGAACTCTGCACTTCCATCAAACTGCAGCGTTACATAGATCATTGTGCTCAAAAGAAGTATGCCGATGAGACCACCGCCATAGAGAGCGATCCGTTTAAAGGCTCGGATGTGAAAAGTTTCTGGAATCACGAATCTAGTACGGGAGTAATTTTAATTTGCGACGGGATCGCAGGGAGTGTTCTGTTCCACGGAGGCCAAAGATGGATGCTGGCTTCTTCCACCTCAGGAAGGTTCTTTATGATTCTCTTTGCCTCCTTCGTTCCAAGGTCTGTGACCAAATCCCGTACGCTTTTGGCAAAACGAGCTCCCCAAGGGCTTAAGGGATCCAGGACGTATTGCTCAGTTCCGGAGAGGTCTACTGTTAATTTAATCCACGAAAGATCGTCAGAATAATCTATAACGTGTGCAATTAAACGATTTAAATTCACAGTCTCATTTAGGAGCCTCCTCCCCTCCCCCACATGAGTTTTGAGTTCTTCGGCGAGAAGCTCTAGAACGTACTGCGAGTCGTACGCGAACGCTGTGTAGTGGATGGTTCCTTCAACTGGGATCGTCTGCGTGGGGATCCCGATAAATTGTCTTGGGAGATCAATCTCATCGTACTCAACAGTCGTAAGCTCTTCGTAATAAAGCATCTCCATTGTTTGATTTTCGTGCTCTGCGTTAAAGACATCACGCTTTTCATCAACAAGTTGCTTCGCCTCATTGTGCAGCTCACTCATTAACTGCGTCTTCGCCGCCTGCAAATCTTCTTCTGCTAGAACTTCCCGATACGCAGTTGTTCCACCACGACCCGGCTCTTCATTGATACCGTATACAAGATCTTGCTCCGTATATGAAAGTCCCGCAAAGTCCCACTTTAGTTCAGCAGGAACATTCCCACGTTCACCGATAATTTCTCCATAAAGATCCAAATCATCTGCTTTCGCTCGCACAACAATTTGCTCACCCGGTTCAATGTTGATGGCATCAAGCATTCTGAAAATCATTCCCGCCTGATTTACCAGTCGAGACCCTGAGCGGAGGGAATAAACCTCTTCTGCATTATTTACGATAGTGATGTCTGCCCGAGCGCTTTCGCCAATGAACTGTTTGCTGATTTGATCGTAAGTGATTGTTTTTGTGATGTCTGCCTTAACAGGCCAGAGTTCCATAGTGCGTACCCTATCCGGGATATCTACCGTAGATCCGCTCAGAACCAAGAAAATATTGGCCGTTTGGCTGATTGTGTCTTCCCGTGGAACTATCTTTATTTCCGCTGATGGGAGGAGCTTAAAGAAGACAAATATAAAGAGGGCGGCACTTACGAATATTAAAATATAGATGCGAAGCTTTGGCAGACTTAGTAGCCCCATCTGCTGGAGTCGGGATCTTAATTGCTGCTTCCACACCTGCGGACTAAACGCACGAAGTGATTCTTCCAATTGAGGATTTCCTTTAAGAAGTTTTTTGAGATCCGAAACACTTTCGATGACGCGGATTCCTCTCGTTCGTGCCGCCATCGCGATGTGATCGTTTTTCGTTGCAATCCGCAACCGCGCACTTATCCCTTTGCATACATCTAAAAACTTTTTAAGTTTCTTATCATCATTGGAAAGCTCCTTCTCTCTCCACGAGAGAATCGCGAGCACCTCACCCTTAGTCTTCGCAATACGCTTGGCGAAGTCTGCGAGAGACTCTTCTTCGTCCGGAGTGAGGATGGTGAGGGCGGGCATGGGTGGATAGTATAGAGAATTGCTGGAGAAAATTCTTTTCTAGTAAAGCAACGTTTCCCCTCCCCCGCCGGGGAGGGGACCAAGGGGAGGGCTGTACCCCTCACCCTGTCCCTCTCCCCATGGGGAGAGGGGACGTTGCTAAACTTTTTCACATCAATTAATTCGCTTCGCCTAGCACCTCCAGCGCTGGCAGCTTTTTCCCCGCAATCATATCTAGCATCGCGCCGCCTGCAGTAGAAACGAATGTGTAGTCATCCATGGAATAGTCATATCTGTTATGAAGGTCTATAGTATCCCCTCCTCCAAGAATTGCAGTTGTTCCGCTTTTTGCGGCTTTAATTACTGCTTCCGCAATTCTTTTAGATCCGTGCGAGAAACGGTTGTATTCGTACACACCTAGCGGACCATTCCAGATGATCATTCCTGCCTTTTCGATAATCTCTTCATACCTTTTGATCGACACTTTTCCAATGTCATAGATCGCCATGTCTCCTGTGACATTTTCGACTGGAAGATCAAGTTTTTCTGCTTCTTCACTAAGTTCTGTTCCAACAACGACATCACGAGGAACATGCACCATCGCATTTTCTTCTTTTTCACTCTCAAGCATTATCTCCTGAGCTTTCTCAACCCATTCATCTTCGTATTTTGATGCGCCAACATCGAAACCTCTTGCAGCGATAAATGTATTTGCAATGCAACCGCCGACCAGAACATCATCACCTTTATCCAAAAATTGCTCTATTACGGGAACCTTTGTCTCCATCTTTGCTCCACTAATAATCAAAACTACAGGCCGCTCCGGATCTTCTGAAACTTTACCGAGATACTTCACCTCTTGTTCTACCTGCAATCCCATAAAGGATGGAATGAACTTGGGCACTCCTGTCATCGATGCGTGATCACGATGGCAGTTTGTAAACGCATCATTAACATCTGCAAGTTCTGAAAGCTCTTTTCCCAGTTCATCTTTCTTATCCTTTTCGATCTTTTCTCGTGGATCAAAACGGACGTTTTCAAGTAGTAAGACTTCACCCGTCTTAAGTTCCTCTGCCATTTTCTTAGTTTCCGGACCCGTGCAACTCTCAGCAAATTTAACTGATAACTCTAGTAATTCATCAAGAACAGGAACAACAGGTTTCTGGCTCATTTCAGGGACTACCTTCCCTTTCGGTCGCGCTTGGTGCGCAAGAATTACCAATGCCGCTCCTTGATCCAGAATATATTTCATTGATGGGAGCATCGCTTCGATGCGTGTGCGATCGACCACCTTGCCATCTTCGATTGGAACATCAAAGCCGGCACGGAGGAGAACACGTTTTCCTTTAATGTCTGCGTCTTGGAGTTTGGGGTAAGTCATGAGTTCATTGTAGAGGCCCTCACCCCAAAAACGCTAGCGCGTTTTTTACACCCCTCACCCCGCCTCGGGTGCCGCGTGGCACCCCTCTCCCGTGCGGGGGAGAGGGGGAGGTTTGCGTAGCAAACCGGGGGTGAGGGCACGACAAACGACGCACGAGTTTCATTATGTGAGGGACACGCACGCCGCTGCCTAGTAAAACCATAAGGTATTAACTGGAGTATAGTTTAGTGTTCATTGAAGTCCCCTTTCAATAGACACTCCCACTGTTGAGTGGTGTCACCAACAAAGTACCCGATTAGCACTCCCTCTCGGTTAAAAACCGTATCCACACTCCCCTCCCCCACAGACGGATCAATTTCATCCAACAACGGTTTTATGGCTTGCCCTAGCGAAGAATCGACAATATACATTGTACGATCAAAGTGAAACATTTCACTAAGACGTTCAGGAAGCTGATTTTCCTTTGTTGCGTAATAATCAATGAACGCATCCATCTGATTATCTTTAAACTTCTTGTTCCATTCCTTTTGAATAGCACGCCTTTTCGGGTGCGGCCCGATGATACCAAGTATCTCCCGATCTACTGATTGTCTTGGCTTTGTCATGACTTAATCATACACGACCTCACCCCCTTCCCCTCTCCTGCGACGCAGGAGAGGGGTGCCCCACGAAGTGGGGTGGGGTGAAGGTCGGTCGTGCTACCATATCCACCGTGTCATGCACCCCATCACTCCTCTGGCTCCCGCTCGCAGCCTTCCTCCTCTCAGTGCTAATCCACGCGCTTGCGCTGAAGGAGTTTCCGAAGATGAAGCTTTTAGATTTTCCGCAGCGATACGGACACGACCGTGATCCGATCCCTTATCCAACAGGAATCATCACAGTTCTGATATTTGTCGGGTTCTTTTCATTTATTGCACCTTGGACAAAACAAAGTGCAGGACTGATCTTGAGCATCTTTGCACTCGCATTGATCTCTTTTACTGATGATCGTCATCTCAGATTGCCTGCAAGCTTCCGTCTTGTGATGCAGGCGCTTCTTGCATTTTTGATCTTTGCAACAGGCACACGAATCTACACGCTTACTAATCCGCTTGATGGAATCATCGGCGAATCAATAATAAAACTGGATACAAAAGACATCATCACAAAAGCATTCGGACCGCTGCCACTATGGAGCGGAGTATTCACTGTCTTCTGGATCCTTCTCACAACAAACGCTCTTAACTGGTTTGACGGTGTTCCGGGGCAAGTAAGTGTGCTTTCTCTGATCGGTTTTCTGACAATCGGATTTCTCAGTATCAGCACTAGAGTTGATCAACCGGAGCTTGCACTCCTCGCATTCATCCTCGCAGGTCTTGCAGCTTCCGGACTTCTCTTTGATTTTCCTCCTGCTAAAGTTCTTATGGGAGATACGGGGGCGATGTTCTTAGGACTGATGCTCGGCGTGCTCACAATCTACAGCGGAGGAAAGGTTGCAACAGCATTCCTTGTTCTCGGCGTTCCGTTGATTGATCTGTTCCTAGTCATCGCCAGAAGAATCCTCAAAAAGAAATCAATCTTTGAAGGAGCTCAGAAAAACGAGCACCTTCATCATCGATTATTAGAATGCGGATGGAGTGAGCGGAAAGTGATTGCATTGACGGTGATCCTTGGATCTTCATTTGGAATCACGGCGTTGTTCTTGTCGACGCGAGGGAAGTTCTTTGCAGCACTGATTCTGCTTGTGATTATGATTAGTTTGTCTCTCTACACCGAGCGTCGAAAGGAATCCTAAGAAACCAAAGCAACCAAAGAATCCGAAGATAAGGATAACTAAAGAATCATTATCGTTGGTTGCCTTGGTTTCCTCGGTTACTTCGGTTTCTTTTCTAGCGTGTTCTCTCGTAACGAAGGGGCTGACTTAGGTTCTCTTCTCCTCCAAACGGATGCATCTTAAGTACCGCTGTCCGTCTTCCACGAACAAGAACATAAAACTCTGCTTCTCCGTTTTTGAAGTCCAGGCTGGAAAGGGCACTAGGTCGGAATTCTGCTTCACCATATGCAGTGGCGAGGTGGAAGTCTGCACCATATTGTGGATTTAGTATCCTCTGCCCATCTTGTCCGGTGAGTGACACACGAACACGTTCCCATTTGCGAGACTGGAATGTTCCATCATGTGAAAACACAACTGATGCAACTTCTGCAGGCTTAAGTGCTCCGGACCTTTCTGCGAAGTTTGCAACTGCAACTTCTTCCTGCCTCTTAACAATTTGCTCTTCCGTTTCTTGAGGTGCTGTAGTTGTCGTTAGAGGTTTTGTAGTCAGTGGCTTACGTGCAGTGCGTAACTGCAGGAGCCTCTCGCTAAGAGCAACAAGTGTTGTTCTCCTTGCAAGCCGCGCCTGTAGGCGCTCGTCTCTTCTGGTTAGAGTCTTGGCTAACCGTTCCGCCCTTCGCTCCTCGACTGTTCTCGCTCTTGGCTTCGGATTCTGCTCATCTGAAGCACTGTGAACAGCAACAGCTTGTCCCGGTTCGGTGATCGGATTGTAGTTCGCTGCAATGTACGGCATTGGGTTTACCGTGTATCTGTACCCCAGCTGTTGTCGCTTTGTATTGCTGAAAAGTGCGGATGGCCAGTATGGGTGCCACGGCGCTGACGCTCTATCTATCTGGAAGTGCAAATGGTAACCAGTAGACGAACCTGAGTTTCCGGTAAGACCAATCTGTTCGCCTTTGTTCACAATGTCACCGACTCGTACGTATACCGCACTCAAGTGAGCATACGCGAGGTAAAGTTCTGTCTTCTTGTTGTGAGGATCATCCGGATCTGGTGCATTTGGAACTTTGATTACAATGTACTTCCCGTATCCGCTGTTCTCATCCACACGCTCGACGATTCCATTCGCAGCAGCAACTGTTGGTGTTCCATTTGGCGTGCGATAGTCTACACCTGAGTGCCAACCGGATCCCTCGGATCCCTTTTGGTAGCTACTCATGTACGCCATGGAAATTAACATGTGCTGATGTGCTGCGTCGTACTTCGGTGGAGGTATTTTGCACTGATCCGGAACCTGACCGAAACTATGACTCTTTGGATCCCCTCCGTACTTACCCCAACATTCGTAATCAACAAGTTTAGGAAGTGGATGGACAGTGCCTGTGTACACGATCAAACTGTCATCGCCTTTACCCATTACAGATTTCCAGAAGGCATACCATCCGTGTTGACCAACCATGTTTCCAATGACGAACGCAAAGAGTGACATCGTCGCAATCCAGAAAGAGGCCTTCTCCCCCAGGTACTTCAGTACGTGGGGTTCCTTCCTCTTGTGCAGAGTATTTACTTTGAATCCGTGCTTTCGTCTGGAAGTTTCGTGTTTCATGTATGGTTTTTGTCCTGATTATAATACCACATTTTGACACT
>CAYUBO010000035.1:0-10085 GCA_964443095.1 uncultured Candidatus Peribacteria bacterium
CTCTTACGTATCAGCAAAAAGAAGTTCTATTCTAGACTGGAACCAATGCTCCTTCCATCTCAAACACTTCTGTTACTGGCGCACTAAACGCAGCAGAAATTTTGAATGCCAGCAGAACAGATGGATTAGTCTGGCCTCTCTCAATACTCATAATTGTTTGGCGGCTAACTCCTGTGCGAAGTGCAAGCTCTTCCTGTGTCATAGAACACTCGAAGCGGAGTCGTCGGATATTGTTTTTAAGTATTGGGGCAGACATGGTGGGTGAAAAAGTACGTAACTAATACTGGAGGTTGGTGGATTTTACTGGACTCACGATGAGGATCAAGGGATTTTTTTAGTTAACTCGTGTTGCTTTTTACAAGTGATAGTATCCGCTACAACGTTTGGAGCAGAAGTATCCCTGATAGCGGGAATAGATAAAGAGCAAACCAACCAAGTTGATGAGAAACAACAAACCTTCTTAAAAACATTACTGCAAGCACACTTGATCCGAATGATGCAAGCACACCGGTGATCACTATATTAGTTGATGGAAAGATGACAGATCCATTCGTGAGATCTTTAAGTGTGACGAGTACTGCACCTGCAATAATTGGTGCAGCCAGTAAGAAAGCAAAGTCAACAGCGCTTTTCTTGCTTAAGCCCATTGCTCGTGCAGCACTGATAGTTAATCCTGAGCGTGATATACCGGGAACAAGTGCACATGCTTGCCCAACGCCAACGAGAAGGGCTCTTAAAGGCCTCAGAGAGAGTTTTTCTGTTCCGGGCGAGAGTCTGTCGGCCAAAATCAATACAATGCCTGTAAGGGCGAATGCGAGAGCAACGGTATTTGGTGACCGGAAACTATTAGCAATCCATCCATTAAGGAAAATTCCGGCCAATGCAGCTGGGATTGATGCAATGATGAGTATCATCAACAGATATCGCGCTTCTTTGTCGCGCGAGAACGGAGAGAGGATGATTCTTTTCCATTGTGATGCATAGCAGATAAGAAGTGCGATGAGCGATCCGCCATGCAACAGAACATCAAATCCCTGAAGCTCTGAAACCGGCATTGAAAAATTGAACAAGTGTTCGGCTACTACCAGATGGCCACTACTTGAAATGGGAAGAAACTCTGTGAGTCCTTGGAGAATGCCAAGGATGAGTGCGTGGATAATTGTCATCGACGTATCTTCCAGTAAATGAGGATGATTGCACCAGAGCCGAGTAGCACCCAGAAGAGTGCTGTACGACTCCACTGAGCAACCAGTTCTTCATTCTCTCCAACCAGATATCCGATCAAAGCCAAAACAGTCACCCAAAGCCCCGCACCAAGTGCTGTGAATAAACTGAAACGAAGCATCGACATCTTTGCGAGACCGGAGGGGAAAGAAATGTACTGACGGATAACAGGGATAAGACGCCCGACAAATGTTCCGATCTCTCCATGCTTCTTAAGATACTTTTCTACCTTCACAAACTTTTCTTCTGATATGAACAGGAGATGTCCCCACTTGAGAAGAGTCGCTCTCCCAACACTTCGTGCAATCCAATAATTGAGCCACGCTCCAAGAAGTGATCCCAATATTCCCATGAGGATCGCAGTGAGCAAATTCATCTCGCCCTGCTGCGCAAGATATCCAGCCGGAACCATTACAACTTCGCTCGGGAAAGGGAAGAAGGAACTCTCAAGTGCCATGAGTACAACTATCCCCGGGTATCCAAGAGTACCGATAGTTTCGACGAGCCAAGCGATTACTGTATGAAGCATCGAGGTCGTAGGGTACTAGATTGAACTCAAGATGGAAAACATCCTTCTTTGATTCTTGGGAAAGGTAGATTTGCACTCTGATCCCACTATTCGCTACGATGTGCCTAATGAACCCTTCACCTTTCCACGGTATCTTCAGCGCACTCGGTGACACCAGTGGATCTGACACTGCAACCGAGCAGTCAGTTGATGTTGAAACAGAAGAAGAAATAACAACAACTTCAACAGGAGGAGGGCCTCAAGTCGGCCAGATTGCCGTTGATATTTTTGAGCGCGATGACTACTACATCATCCGCGCACCTATCGCAGGAATCAGATTAAGTGATATTGAAATAGAAGTGGATGGGAAGGTTCTCACTATCCGCGGAACCAGATCTCCATCGGAAGAAATAAAGGATGACCAGTACTACTTGCAGGAATGTTTCTGGGGTGAATTCAGCCGATCAATCACATTGCCATGCAATATTGATCCTAAGCGTGTAAAAGCCACATTCAGCAAAGACTCCATCCTTAAAATCCTGATACCTAAGGAAGAAAAAGTTAAGATCGTAAGAGTAAGTGAGTCCTAGGGATCTTAGGGATCCTAGGAATCTTCGGGATCTTTTTTATTTCCGCACCCTCTTCCTCGCGCTCCCTTTTGCTTTTGATATCTTTACCGATGCCTCCTCTTTTATTTCCTCCAATGATTCCATCACATCTTCACCACCCATGTAACGCCAGTCGGCTTCCTCAAGAAGTTGTGAAAACTCCCTCAACTGTTTTCGTGCTTCCTTAACTTTATCCGGATCACTTAAGTCGCTATCAAGTACCTTGCAAAGTTCGAACTGAAGTAGGTACAAATTCTGTACGGTTGTGAGGGGGTTCATGATTGTGAATTGGAAATTTATTTTTTAAAAAATCAGATCATTGTAGTCTTTTAATGCAAAAAAGTCAAACAGAGGACCGCATGCACTGCAATTAAAACAAAATCTTAAATTATCTTTTTTTGCTTGTATTGCTTCTATTTACACTTCTAAGCACCTACAATCCATCCACTCTATGCAAATCACCCAAGCCATCTTGCCTGTTGCAGGTCTTGGAACACGGTTTCTCCCGTGGACGAAAGTTGTACCAAAAGAATTACTTCCGATTGGTAACAAGCCTGTGATCGCGCACATTGTTGATGAATGTATCGACATCGGGATTACTGATATTTGTTTTGTGATCAATAAGGGCAAGGAATCTATTCCGCAATTCTTTTATGAGAACCCTGAACTGGAAAACGAACTCAAGAAGAGAGGGAAGATAGAAATGCTCTCTCAACTTCAGAAGTATGACGATGTAGATTTTCATGTCGTGTATCAGGATGAACAGCTTGGTGATGGCCATGCAATTCTGCAGGCAGCTGACTGGGTAGAGAGTGATCACGTCGCTGTGCTTTTCGGTGATGACCTTTTTGTAGGTGATAAAGCAGGACTTGCACAGCTCAAAGAAGCTGCTGAGAAGATTGCTGATGATGCCTCGATTGTGGCCCTGGAAAACATTCCCAAAGACCAGACTGATAAGTATGGAATTGTGGAATTTGAGAGTGAAGAAGGAAACTTAAAGAAGCTTAAGAGTATGGTGGAGAAGCCTGATCCTGCAGTTGCACCATCAACTCTTGGAATAGTCGGTCGCTACATCATCCCCAAATCTATGTTTGCAATACTCAAAGAACTAGGAGGCTTGCCAACCATAGCAGGAGGAGATGAAAGGAATAGAAATAGCGCCCACCTTCGCCAAGGCTACGGTGGGCAACCTCCTGCGGAGGCTGGTGGAGAGATCCGGATTATTGATGCACTAATTGAGCAGATGAAAACATCTCCTGTATATGGATACGAGTGTGATGGACCAAGGATTGATACCGGTACGCCGGAAGGGTACGCAAAGGCAGTGAAACTGCTTGGACATGAATATTAAAAATTCGTCATAGTGAGCGGAGTCGAACCATGACGAATCTTATTTGCTTATTTAATTTACCAGCAAGTCTTCGTCGTCACCTTCCAACCACCGGGTGAGTCCTGAAGAACATTCACCTTCTGACACATCTGTCGTCCACGATTATCCAAGCCACGGGATGCCCGATAGTTTTGTTGCCTGTAACGAGATGCCCGATTGTAACGTGATGAATGTGGAGGGAACATTCCTGAGTACGGCTCGGAAAGACGACGGTACTTGTCCCATCGATCATATTCACCAAGATCAAAACTCTTATTGCGATACTTAGGGTGCAACTGTGCACGTACTACACGATCTTGGTATGGATCGTATGATCCGAGTCTGTAATTACTCTCCCGATACTTATTACGATCCCTTCGGTAGTTATAAATACCAGTTCGTACCTGATGAGGGTGATAGTAAAGATCATCCATCTGGTAGTTGTACGTTCGAACCTGTGGATCATTCCAATAAGATCCGTATGTTCCGGAATAACGATTTGCATATGCAGCTTCTGCATCAGGTGCAGACACAAACATCACTGCAGTGGAGATGACTGCGATTGCGCTTGCTAGTGAGATAACTTTTTTCATGATTGAGGGGGGAACCGAAGCCTCGGCGTGTCATCCTGAGTAGCCTGTCCTGAGCGGAATCGAAGGGGAGTCGAAGGATGCACGACGGGAGGAGGCACAGGCTACTTGTGGGAGAAGGGGAGTCAAGGAGTCTGTGCACTCAAACAGTAGAAAAGAGGCTTTTAGAAAATATACGGCCATTTTTGTCTATGCATTTGTAATGCTCTTGTATATGCCAACAAGGAAAATTGGAGTAATAAAAAGTACATGTCTGCTGAGGAATCATTATCGGATGGATGTTTTGTCCCCCCTGACTATAAGGGGCATGTACACATAGAGGCCGCATTGAATCTTGCCAGCGTGAATCTTGAAGAGGCACCTGACAGCAACAGGGGAAGTTTTATTGTTTCAGGTCCTAGGTGTCATGAAAGACGAACCGGATCCTGCGCCAGAGATGAAGATGTAACTGAACGAATCAGTCATCCTACTCACGAAGCAGTACTTGGACTCCAGCAAGTTCCT
The DNA here is from genome assembly GCA_964443095.1 of uncultured Candidatus Peribacteria bacterium. Classification (GTDB taxonomy): domain Bacteria; phylum Patescibacteriota; class Gracilibacteria; order Peribacterales; family Peribacteraceae; genus CAYUBO01. The sequence goes on from CAYUBO010000035.1 coordinate 4,804, forward strand.
CATGTTCTCAAAGATACTGCGAGAGGAAAATTATTTATCATCTGTCATTCACGTGATCAAGCAGAACAAGTAGCAGAGTATCTCCATGGGATGATTTCTAAGAATAAGAAACATATGTGGGATACAAGAAGATACATTCCTTACTTGCAATAAAAAGTTGTTATAGCTCACACTTCATCATCTAGATCGTCACCCTCTCGAATCAACCGATATACATGTTCCGGATAGGGCGCAACTTCTCTCCGCAAAGCTTCCAGCATCGCATCTGTTTCATCATCAACCTCGTGCGCCAGAGGTCCTACTACCGCATCTGAATCCGGCTCTTCACCTTTCTCATTTTCTGCGCCAGGAGTTGGTACCGACATGATCATAAGGATCCATGATCCTAAAGATTAACCCCATCGTGTCAATAAATATAACAGGAAAAGAGGAGTTTCGTTTATTGTCCTTATTACGTCTATTACCTCTATTTCTTTCTCTTACAACTCCCGCTTCAGCAACTCAATTTCATCACGTAGATCTGCAGCTCGTTCGAATTCCAAGTTTTGTGAAGCAAGAGACATCTGTTGCTCTAGTTCTTCTAGCAACCTCTTCTTTTCATCTTTCGGAATCTTCTGATGATCACGTTTTGGTCTCCTGAGTTCCACTTTCCTCTGCTCTTCTGCAATGTCATGAACCGCTTTCTGGATTGTCTTCGGAGTGATGCCGTGCTCCTTGTTGTAATCTTCCTGGATTTTTCTACGACGGTTCGTTTCATCAATTGCCTGCTCCATCGCATCGGTCATCTTGTCTGCGTAAAGAGTTACATGGCCGTTCACATTTCTCGCAGCACGTCCGATTGTCTGGATTAGTGCATCACGTGAACGAAGGAACCCCTGTTTATCTGCATCGAGAATCGCAATGAAACTAACCTCTGGAAGGTCGAGTCCTTCACGAAGAAGATTGATTCCGACAATGATGTCAATGTCACCAATGCGAAGTTGTCTTAGGATTTCTATACGCTCCATAGTGTCGATGTCACTGTGCAGGTAACGCACTTTTAGGTTTGCCTCCTTCAAAAAGTCCGTGAGCTTCTCCGCCATCTTCTTGGTCAAAGTTGTGATCAACACGCGCTCTCCACGATCCACTGCCTGCGCAATTTCTTTAGTAATGTCATCAATCTGATTCTTAGTTGGTTTAACTGCAACCTCAGGATCAAGCAGTCCTGTTGGCCGGATAATTTGTTCGACGATATTTTTCTTATCAGTATTTTTGTATTCATACTTTCCAGGAGTCGCAGACACATAAACTATTTGATGCAAACGATCTTCAAACTCTTCAAATTTTAATGGACGGTTATCGTGCGCACTTGGAAGACGGAATCCATACTCAACCAAAGTCTTCTTTCTACTCAAATTCCCCTCGTGCATTCCCCCAACCTGCGGAACTGATATATGTGCTTCGTCGATGAACATCAAGAAATCATCGGGGAAGTAATCCAGGAGTGTGCTTGGTGGAGAGCCGGGAGCACTTCCGTTTAAATAGCGCACATAGTTTTCTATTCCTGTGCAGTACCCTACTTCTTTTAGCATCTCCACGTCGTACTCCGTGCGTTGTCGGATGCGCTCTGCCTTCCCAATCTCTCCCGCTTCCTGCAATTCTTTTTCTCTCACTTCAAGCTCTTCGAGAATTCCATCAACCGCCCCATCGATCTTTTCTTTAGTTGTCACATTATGCGCAGCAGGGAAGATGGTTACTTCCTGTAATTCTTCTATCAGTTCACCGGTGAAGCTATCAACTTCTTGGATAACTTCAATTTCATTGAATGGCATTTCAACTCGAAACACTGTGTCACCTCCGGGGGGGTAGATTTCAACTGTGTCACCAAGCACGTGGAACATTCCTTGCTTAAATTCAATCCCGCTTCGCTTGAACTGGATGTCTGTAAGTTGACGGAGAAGTTTGTCCCTTTGGATCTGTTGTCCTCTCTCCAACTTTACTGCGAGTGCTTCGTAATCTTCCACATTACCAAGTCCGTAAATACAGGAAACTGAAGCCACGATTAGCACATCACGACGTGTGAGAAGGTTATGTGTTGCGGCGTGTCGGAACTTTTCTATCTCCTCATTTATTGACGCATCTTTTTCTATGTACGTATCGGTCGCAGGAAGGTATGCCTCTGGTTGGTAGTAGTCGTAGTACGAGACAAAGTAACTGATTGCGTTGTCCGGAAAGAAGCTCTGGAACTCGCTGCAGAGTTGGGCAGCCAAAGTTTTGTTGTGAGCGAGAACAAGAGTAGGGCGCTGAAGCTTCTCAATGATGTTCGCCATCGTGAAAGTCTTTCCCGTTCCTGTTGCCCCCAGAAGAATCTGATTTCTCTCCTTAGCCTCAATCCCCTTTAATAGAGCTTCAATTGCCTCGGGCTGGTCCCCAGTTGGAGAAAAATCTGAGACTAATTTGAAGGGGGTGTCTTTAGGCATGTCTCGCTATGGTACCGCGATAGGGATATAGGTCAACGCTGAGATCGACAATTATTGATGATTCTATGCTGAGAATATGCAATTATTTCGCTACGATATGAATATATGATTGATCCCGATGATTTAAGACAACGGCCAGACGTCTACAAGAAAGCAGTTCAAGATAAGAACCTGACCATCTCCGTGGATAACTTCCTAAAACTGGATCAGCTACGTAAGGAGCTCACGCCTCTGGTGGATGACATGCGTGCGCAGCAAAACAGCGTGAGCAAGAAGATCCCGACGATGAAGGACAAGGAGAAAGAAGATGCACTCAAGGATATGAAGAAGCTAAGTGAGACACTTAAGGAAAAAGAGAAGGAACTGAAGATCACTGAAGACGCATGGAAAGTTATGCAACTTGAGTTCCCCTCGATCCCACTCGAGACCGTTCCGGTTGGTAAGGATGAAGACTCAAACAAAGAAGTACGAAAAGAAGGAGAAGTGCGAAAGTTCGACTTCACTCCGAAGGATCACATTGAACTTGGAGAAGCTCTCGATATTATTGATATCCCACGAGGCGTGAAGGTCTCAGGTGCACGCAACTATTACCTGAAAGGGGATGGTGCAAGGCTTCATCACGCAGTGCTTCAATACACAATGAGCAGCCTTGCAGAAAAAGGATGGACTCTTTTCTCTCCTCCGTTGATGGCTAACTACGATTGCTTCATGGGAACAGGATTCTTCCCCGGAGTGGATCAGCAAAACATTTACGCAGTCGGAGGACAGGAAGAGCATGACGGACCAATTGAAAGTGATGATCTTCATTTAATAGGAACGTCGGAAGTTACTGTCTGCAGCTATCACCAAGGTGAGACACTTGATGAGGATGATCTCCCAACGAGATACGCAGGTTACAGTGCATGCTTCCGTCGCGAAGCAGGAACGTACGGGAAGGATACAAAAGGTCTCTACCGTGTTCATCAATTTGAAAAGGTTGAGCAAGTTGTTCTATGCAAAGCGGATCAGGAAGAAGGACTCAAGATGTTTGAAGAGATTCGTGGCAATGCAGAAGATGTTCTTAAGGCAATGGAACTCCCCTACCGCATTCTGGATATTTGCACGGGTGACATGGGGAAAGGGAAGGTCTTCATGCAGGACATTGAAACGTGGATGCCAAGCAGAGATTCGTACGGAGAGACCCACAGCTGCAGTTACTTGGGAGACTTCCAGGCACGTAGGTTGGGCATCAAATACAAGACCAAAGATGGCGAGAAGAAGTATGTCCACACGCTCAATAACACTTGCATCGCATCACCAAGAATCCTGATTTCGATCTTGGAGCTGTATCAGAACAAAGACGGAACCGTAACGGTCCCCGAAGTGTTACGACCCTACATGGGAGACCAAGATTTAATAAAATAAGAGATCACTCTAGAGAGGCTTCTTTGATGAACCTCACAAAATCCTACCCCAATAATGAAGAGGTACTGTCAGGAGGGTAAGGGGGTTTGGGGGCCTAGGGAACCGGACAAGGTTCCCTGGTCCCCAAGAAAAAGAAGAATTGTCGGGATCCTTTTTTCAAGAATCGCATAACTAAGCCAATCTCCATCTCTCCACAAGAAACCTCTCTCGTGGTATAATAAGTAGAAATCAGAAATCATGATTCTATTGCTTTCCAGTGCATCGGAGCCTGCCAGAGCACTTGTCGCGGACAAGGTGCTCGATGAACATAAAGACTGGCGCCACCTGGCCCTAGAAGACTTAGAAATTCCGGAAGACATTGAACCCGGAATCGGTGAAATGGTCTCTGTTTTGGTTGCCTGTGAGTGTGCCAAGGAAGTGCATGAGGAAGGATTACACGTTCTTATCACCTGCCCACATCTCTTTATGAAAGAGACCGTTGAGCAGGAATTTCCAAAACAGGTAGTGAGCGTATATCTGGGAAAGCCTGAACAACCCAAGAATAGAAAAGTTTTCCAGCACATTCTCGATTCAGGAGAAAAATCCGTAGGTGAAACCTACAAATATCTAAAAAGACTGATCGAAAAATCACAAAAATAATATGTTCAAAAGATTCACATCAACGTCGGCGAAGCTTGGATTGATGGCATTTGGTCTGGTGGCAATTATTCCACTTGCAGCAAATTGGGATGCAGTCGGGCAAAGACATGGAGTAAATACCGCATCGATAATTGATTTTGCATCAAGAGAAGAGCTGACTGATTTGGAAGACAAGATAGATGACCTCACAGAACTGATTATTGAGCTCAAAGCAGAAATGATCCGTGTAGGGAGAATGGATGCGGAAGAAATGCTTGGAGTTAATTCGGAGGAAGAATAGAGGAACTGGCGCTACACTGTGGGTGTGCGAATCTTATTCACCAGATTTCCTTTTGAAAGTGCATACGGCGGAGCGGAAGTGCAAACGATCTCCTTGATGAAGGGGCTTAAGGCACATGGGCATGAAGTTTCATTTGTTGGGAGTTGTCCTGCATTAATTGATCTGTGTAACAAGGAAGGAATTTCTTCCAAAGAGATAAAGATCGGGCCGCCTCCTGTTAGCAAATGGACTGCAATAAGTTTTATATGGCGTAAGAAGAAGATGAAAAAGATATTGGATTAGATATCGATGGATGAAGTTGATGTTGTTTGCATGCTGAGCCTGAGTGAAAAGCTTCTGTTCACTCCCAAAGATAAAAAAGTAATTTGGGTTGAGCATGATCGAGTTGGGCCGTGGCTCACAAAAAATCCTTTTCTTAAAAAGTTGATCGAGCTGAGGTTTAATGTGACGACAGTAGTTGTTTCTGATCTAAGTAGAGAGCTTTATCTTAAGCTTGGATG
>CAYUBO010000036.1:0-9932 GCA_964443095.1 uncultured Candidatus Peribacteria bacterium
AATCTTTGGCTTAGCAGAGCTAACTACAGATATCAGTGTGGACTTACCAACACTTGGGAACCCGATGATCCCAACGTCCGCAACAAGCTTAAGCTCCAACGATACGTTTTTGCTTTCTCCCGGTTCACCCTTCTCTGAAAAGTCAGGGCGCTGGCGTACAGAACTTTTAAAATGTGCGTTTCCAAAACCTCCCCTTCCACCTTTAGCAATTACCACTGAATCTTCTTTTTTATAGAGATCTGCAACTTGATTACTATCAATACTAACAGTTGTGCCAGGGGGTACTTTAAGTATCAGATCTTCACCGTACTTACCAAACTGCTGTTTACCTGCACCTTTCTTCCCGTTCTTAGCCGTAAATCTTTTTCTAGATGAAAAATGACTTAGGGTATCTGTGTTTTCATCAACTACCAAGATCACATCACCACCTTTACCACCGTTACCGCCATCGGGGCCTCCTTTAGCTATGTACTTCTCCCGGCGCCAACTGACGCAGCCATTTCCACCATTCCCGCCTGAAACATTTATTTCTACGTGGTCTGTGAACATGTTGCAGTATTGTAGCTATTTAATAAAAAACGGCTACATATATCGGAATTAAGATGCTTGACGCAACATTACTGGCACTCTAAACTTACGAGTGCTAATTTTCTAAAACCTTTCAAATCCCGATTATGTCTAAAATTATTGGAATTGATCTTGGAACAACTAACTCCTGCATGGCAGTAATAGAAGGTGGTGAGCCTACTGTAATACCAAATGCAGAAGGCAGCAGGACAACGCCTTCAGTCGTTGCTTTTAAAAAGGACGGTGAAGTACTGGTTGGAGTTTCTGCCAAGAGGCAGGCAGTGACTAATCCTGAGGACACTGTTTTTTCTTCAAAACGATTTATTGGTCGCAGGTTCAGTGAAATTAAAAAAGAGGCAGATCAAATGCCTTTCACTGTAAAAGAAGGAAAGGGTGGCAGGGCTGTGATTGAAGTATTGGGAAAAGAGATGATGCCACAAGAAATAAGCGCGAAAGTTCTTCAGAAACTGAAGAAAGATGCTGAATCTTATCTAGGAACATCTGTTGATAAAGCTGTTATTACGGTACCTGCGTATTTTGATGATTCACAAAGACAAGCTACAAAAGAGGCAGGGGAAATTGCCGGTTTGGAAGTTGTAAGAATAATCAATGAGCCAACTGCAGCATCACTCGCGTACGGACTTGATAAGGGACACGACGAAAAGATTGTAGTCTATGACCTTGGTGGCGGTACGTTTGATGTTTCTATACTAGAGCTAGGTGACGGAGTTTTTGAAGTAAGTGCAACAAATGGTGACACACACCTTGGTGGTGATGACTTTGATCAAGTAGTTATAGAATGGATTCTTGAAGAGTTTAAGAAAGATCAGGGTGTAGACCTAAGTAAGGATAACATCGCGTTACAGCGCCTAAAAGAAGGAGCAGAGAAAGCAAAGATAGAATTGAGCTCAGTTTCCGAAACAGAGATTAATCTTCCGTTTATAACTGCGGATGACACCGGACCTAAGCACCTAAACCTAAAACTCAGCAGAGCTAAGTTATCTACTCTCGTTGAGAAGCTTGTGGATCAGTCTTCTAAACCATGTGAAAATGCCCTAAAGGATGCAAAGATCGCTAAGTCAGACATTAATGAGGTTGTTCTCGTTGGTGGGATGACTCGGATGCCGTCTGTGCAAGACAAGGTTAAAGAGATGTTCGGAAAGGATCCTCACAAGGGAGTAAATCCGGATGAGGTTGTAGCTATTGGTGCTGCTGTCCAGGCAGGAATTCTAGGAGGTGATATTGATAAAGATATTGTTCTAGTAGATGTAACACCTCTTTCACTCGGGATTGAAACACTCGGTGGAGTTGCTACGAAATTGATCGAACGTAACACTAAGATTCCTACAACTAAGAGTCAGATTTTTTCAACTGCTGCAGATAATCAGCCTTCAGTTGAGGTGCATGTTGTGCAAGGCGAAAGAGAAATGGCTACTGATAATAAATCTCTTGGAAGGTTTATTCTTGATGGAATTGCTCCTTCTCCAAGAGGCATCCCACAGATTGAAGTATCGTTTGATATAGATACAAACGGAATCCTGAATGTTAAAGCGAAGGACAAAGGAACAGGCAAAGAACAGCACATCACTATTCAGGGTTCTACCGGTCTTAGTGATGAAGAGATCGAAAAGATGAAGAAAGATGCTGAAATGCATGCCGAAGATGATAAAAAGAAGAAGGAGGCAGTTGATGCGAGGAATAATGCCGACGCACTCGTCTTTAATCTTGAAAAGCAAATGCGAGAGCACGACGCAAAGATTCCTGATGATCTCAAGAAGAAAGTGAACGATAAGATGAATGTCGTAAAAGATCTTCTAAAAGATGAGAATGCGTCTCAGGAGGATCTCACAAAGGCAACTGAAGAGCTCGGTACAGAAGCACAGGAGATCGGGAAGATAATCTACGAACAAGCTCAGCAGGAGCAGTCGTCAGAATCTACAGAAGAGTCTAAGGATGACGTCGTAGACGCTGAAGTTGTAGAAAATGAAGAAGAGGAAAAGAAGGAAGAGTAGGCTTAGAGCTTACTTCCAACTAACTCAGCCAGCTCAACGAGCCTGCAGCTGTAGCCCCACTCGTTGTCGTACCATGCAAGAGTCTTCACTAGAGTACTACCGTCCGTTGTGTGGACCTTGGTGCTAGGTGCGTCAATAATTGAGCTTCTGCAATCACCTACATAGTCACTGAGAACGAGTGGTCTTTCTTCGTAGCCAAGGATTCCTTTTAGTGCTCCTTCCGATGCTTTTTTAAAGGCAGCATTTACCTCTTCGGCAGTCGTATCCTTTTCAACAACACAGGTAAGGTCTGTAATACTTCCTGTTGGAGTAGGGACACGAATTGCCATTCCATCCAGCTTTCCTTCAAGTTCGGGAATAACAAGTGCTACAGCCTTCGCGGCCCCCGTTGTCGTAGGGATAATGTTTGCTGCAGCTGCACGAGCTCTCCGCATGTCCTTATGAGGAAGATCAAGCAATCTTTGATCGTTGGTGTAGCTGTGAATCGTTGTCATGAATCCATGCTTGATTCCAAAGTTATCCAATATAACTTTTGCCATCGGAGCTAGAGAGTTTGTCGTACACGAAGCATTTGTGATTATATCCATTGATCCAGAGTCATATTCGTCGTTATTCACTCCCATAACAAAGTCTCCGTCGACTTTATCCTTTGCCGGAGCTGATAGAATCACCTTTTTAGCACCAGCAGTAAGGTGGTAAGCCGCAAGTTCCCTCTTCCTAAATACGCCTGTGCATTCAAGCACAACATCTACACCTAAATCGCCGTGTGGAAGTTGAGTCGGGTCCTTCTCAGATAACGTCTTAATCGACTTACCTCCAATTTCAATTGCTCCATCTTTAACCCCCACAGATCCGTTGAACCTCCCGTAACTGGAATCAAATTCAAAAAGATGAGCAAGCGTCTCGTCATCAGTAAGATCATTTATCAAAACTACATCAATATCAGGATGCTTTTCTAAAATGATACGCAAAGCCTGACGGCCAATACGGCCAAATCCATTTATCGCAAGTTTCATCTTATTAAGGGGAAAGTTGTACCTGTATTGTATCAATTAGATTCGTGGAGACAATTTACTTTTTAATCTTGTCGTAAGTTCTCTGCATGAGAAGCGTATCTTCCTCCAAAATAGGGGATTCACAGACAAGTACGCCTTCAATATCCTTTTTCTTAAGTACTGATAAGAATTCTTTCCAATTCGCATCACTTTTCTTTAAGGGGAGATGTCGCCGTTCACCTTTTTCCGTGTACTCAATACCTGAAAAGTGCATGTGCATCGATTTCAGTGACTTCTTGCCAAGGTATTTCTGGTATAGGTTGATCATTTCTTCCCATTCCTTTCTGGTATTCCAAGCACCATTTTCACGTGCATGCATGTGAGCAGGATCAATGCAGGGGTAAATCTTAAATTGTTTACTAATTCTCAGAACTTCTTCGATAGTCCCAAACTGTGTACGCTTTCCCATAGTCTCAAAAGCAAGGTTTACGTTTGGGAAGAGCTTTTCTTTCTTATCCATTATCTCTGCTGTTGCCTTTCGTACGTTTTCATAAGCCTCATCCGGGTCCATTCCCAAATAAAATGCAGGATGAACACAAACTGATTTTGCTCCAGCAAGCTCTGCCATCGAGAGTGCATCAAGAATCCGTATTTTACTGGCTGCTAGCTTCTCTTTCTCCTTTGCATTTAGATTTACAAAATATGGTGCGTGCACAGTTAAATACATATCTAATTCTTCAGCAGTCGAACGTATTTCCTCCATCCTGGCCTTATTTTTTGGGACACTCTGGACCCACTCTAGCTCCATTGCTGAAATACCTAGCTTCTTGGCTTGTTTAAACCCTTCTACTGACCCTCCGGGTGCCGGGGTCGAGTGAGGAGAGCCTGCAACAGCAAAACGCAGCATGGAGAAAAGTGGAGTTCATAGTGTAGTCTACATACCTACGATGCCAATTGCCCAGGATATCATCGATCGGACCCTTTCTTCTCCTCAAGGAGAAGCAGGATACTCAGTCGCGGAGAAACTACTCGATGCGGGTTTCGATGCCTGGTTTGTCGGCGGCTGCGTACGCGATATGATGCTTGGAGGTATTCCGGAAGATATTGACATCGCGACCAACGCGAAGCCTGACGATGTGTCAAAGCTATTCAAAAAGTCTGATGAGTCTTCTGCAGCTCTTGGCGCAATTGTAGTTTCAGAGAAAGGTAATTTGGTCGAAGTTACTACATACAGAGAAGAACATGAATTAAGTGACGGTAGATTCCCGGAATCAGTCACATTTACAGACCAGGAGCATGATTCAAAAAGAAGAGACATTACAATAAATGCTTTGTACTGGAATCCGATCTCTTCTGAGCTTCTGGATCCTTTTGACGGGGAAATTGATCTTAACGAAAAATTAGTCAGGTTCATCGGTAATCCTGCTGAACGAATCAAACATGATGCGCTGAGGTTACTTAGAGTAATCCGATTCAGGGCTAAGATTGACGGTAAGTATCATCCTGAAACTTTTTCAGCTTTACATGATAATGCAAAGTTAATAGAAGTGCTTTCCGGCACAAGACGGTCCGGGGAACTACAGAAAATATTGATGGGGCCTCATCCGGAAATTGCACTGGAGGATATGTGGGAGACAGATGTGATTGAGTATTTAATTCCGGAATTGCACGCATGCAAAGGTGTCGGGCAAAATCAACCTCCGCATGGTGAAGGAGATGTATGGAATCACATCATCAGACTTGTAGGCTCCTTTACAGAAGATCATGAAGCCGACGTACGCTGGGCAGGATTACTTCATGATATTGCAAAACCTGTGACGTTTTCGATTAAAGAGGATCGAATTCACTTTAATGAGCATGCGCCCAAAGGTGGTGAAATGGCCAAAGCTGTTTTGGATAGACTCCAGCTCCCGGCAAAGAGAAGAGATAAGATTTGCTGGCTGATTGAGCACCATATGATGATGTGGACATTCTTTGAAATTGATGACGACAGAAAATCATATTGGTACTACCATCCGTGGTTCATTGAACTACTTCAGCTTTTCTGGCTGGATGTAGCTGGTACAAATCCTAGTGACTTTGCTTTGTACGACAGGATTATTGATGATTACAACAGATTCCTGGATAAGAATCCAAGACCGCAAAAGCCTCTTTTAAATGGAGACGAGATAATGGAGTTACTAAAAATAGGTCCTGGAGAAGAAATTGGAAAACTACTAAAACAGCTTAACGAAGCCCAAATAAGAAAGGAGTTCACCACAAAAAAGGAGGCAATAGATTTTTTAGGGAGACTTACATAGGTAAGTATATGTATACTCCACGATAATAATTCTCCCCCCGCATATGGAACTTTCAACTTTCGCTTACACCATCGGTATTATTGAACTACTTATTGGAATCCCAATGCTTATAAAACATGAAGTTGCAGCAAAATGGGTGCTTAAGTTTTTAGATGATGACGTTACGTCTAGAGTTGTCTACGGTATTCTGGCAATTCTTGGTGGAACTGTGCTGTTTGAGAACTCTGCAATTACATACACTCCGGAAGGATTCGTAGTGTTTATAGCATGGGTAGTTACCATTAAAGGTGTTGTTATGGCTTGGGCACCTCATCTTGTAGATATGTACAAGAAGCAGTGGCTCGAAAACTACACCTTGCAACTAACAGCAGGCTCAGCAGCGACATTGCTAGGAATTGTGCTTGTAGCACTGGCAGCAATGGTTGGTTAGTCATATGCTTAGCATATGCGTAATTTGAGCCAAAATGTGGACAAGCAGAAAGTGTTGTTAATTCTGCTGTTCTTTGTGGTCTCCTTTCTTGTATACGGATCTGCACTTAATAATGGATTTGTAGATTGGGATGACCGACTACTGGTTGTTGAGAATCCAATTGTCTATGGATTAACACCTCTAAATATTTGGAAGGCATTCACTTCGTATGATCCGGAACTATATATACCACTGACTTTTTTAAGTTACCAAATTGATTATGTAATTTCGGGACTTAACCCATTTATGTTCCATCTTACAAATCTAATACTTCACACATTAAATGCGTTATTCGTTGTCGTTTTTTTACAACTGTTATCCAGAAATAGATTGATATCAATCGTAACCGGGTTACTTTTCTTAGTCCATCCAATAAATACAGAGGCAGCAGTATGGATCAGCGCACGTAAGGACCTGCTTTCATCAACGTTCTTTTTGCTGGCTCTCATCACTTACCTTAAGTTTCTTAGATCCGGATCTAGACGAAGCTACAAATGGAGCGTAATTACTTTAGCAATGGGATTGCTTGCAAAGGTGAATGTGATTGTTGCCCCTGCTCTTTTCTTTCTACTTGATTGGAATGAGGGCAGGAAGCTTTCCAAAAAATCCATCACAGAAAAGACCCCACACATCGTTATTTGTGCAGTTTTTGGATTGATAGCACTAGGTGGGAAAAGGGGTGGAACAGAGCTTCTTTGGGATAAGTTCCTGATAGGAATTCGTGCCGTAGCGCTTTATTTAAGCAAGATTTTCGTACCAACGCGTTTCTCTGTTTTGTATCCATATACAGAGCCTATTTCAATCACCACTCCGGACATCTTCCTTTCAGTAGTCTTAGTAGCGACTTTATTAATTATTTCAATTTATACTCTTAAGAAGAGCCGTATCTGCTTTTTCTCGCTGGTCTTCTTTTTGATAGCAGTAGCACCGTCTTTTTCAAATATTGCAAAAGGGCATTCGTATTTACTTGATGTTTACATAGGAAGCGATAGGTACCCGTACATAGCTTCGATTGTAATTTACTACTTGTTCGCTCTACTGGTTTATAAATTATTATCCAGATACAAGAATGCTTTTGTGTACTTATCAGTAATCCTAATATCCCTTCTGTCAGTCATTTCATATAATCAATCAGAAGTTTGGAATAGTACGGAAAGATTGTTCCTTCATACACTCAAAAACTATCCGAATGCTCAAGATGCACACAACAATATTGGGAGATTGCATTTTGAAAGAGGAGATTTCGATCTGGCAGAGAATCATTTCCGGTCGTCTCTGGATATAAGACCGACAGCAAATGCTTATTTCAATCTTGGTCAGGTTTTCAGAGAAAGAGGAAATCTTGGTAGTGCTTTAAACCAATTCAAGAAAGCTATAGATACAAATCCGTTTTATGAACTGGGGTACATTAATATTGGCACGTTCCTTCTGAGAGAAGGCGAGGCTGCGCAATCAATAGAGTATTTTAAAAAGGCAGTAGAGCTGGATCCTTCACTTTCAATATCACACTTTAATCTCGGAGAGGCATACAGCATCACGGGAGAAACCGAAAAAGCTATAGAGGCTTACAAGAATGTAATTAAACTTGACCCGTATGATGCTGAAGCAGCACAGAAAATCAGAAATCTATCAAGAGGAGATTCACGTTAGTACTATTAGAATCTGTGACATGAAACTACGTGATTTTGGAATTGCCATCCTCGTTGCAATTATTGTGTTCGGCGTAATGACCTTCCTCTAGTCTTTACGTTAAACCAAAAAATTGATCCGATTGATTCGGGCTATTAATAGTCCGGATTTTTTAAAGAAAAGCCAAAAGTGCTACATCTGCAAGGACTGATCCTATTCCCGCAGATGTTGTAGCACCAATAGTTCCAACTGCTCCACCTGCTACTGCAGCCGTACCTCCAACTGCAACTGCTTCGTGTGCTCCTACAGGAGGCGGCGGACTGTATGTATAAGGTACGACTTCAGGGCCCGGTGGGACACCAGGCGCCTGAGGAAGAACTGGTTGAGGTACGCCTGGCTGACCAAATGAAGGATCTATAACTGTACTGTTGGCTTGCTGAGCTATGTAGGCTTGATGTTGTGCGGGTGTTAATGTCATTGAAGAAGCACCCGCTTCAATCGGAGGGTAAGGGTATGGCCCTGGACCAGGAGGGGGAACAACTGGAGGATGGGGTCCTGGAGGAGGCCAAATTGTAGGATCAACTTTACCCGCTGCGTACAGTCCAACGTACGCGCCTCCAGCATCTACAGCGCCTTCACGTAGAATTCCTTCCATTTCAGCTGCCATAGCAACTCTACATTTTATGCCCTTATTTCTAACTTTCAAGTAAAATCATCATTTTACTTCCTCGTCTATATTTGCTCTTCCTTTAAACAATATCAGGTTATTATGGTGGTGTCTGCTGGACGAAATTATAACCGACCTTCGCTGAAGCTACGGTCGGCAGGCCGATCTGAGGCGCGGCGGCTGAAAAACCTTCGCGCGGGACAGCCGCCGCGCCGCCGTTTCCGTAACGATTTGTAACTGCTCTTTTGCGCTAAACGAAGAGTCAAGAGTTTCGGACATAACTCTTTCCGGTTTCCGTCGGTGCCAGCTTCGCTTTTCGTTTTTTTGCCCCCCTTTTTTTATTTGTATTGTCTTATTCTTTGCTCTTGATGCGCGGAAAATCTGTTTTGGTTTCTATTGGCTTTCCATTTCTATCAAAAATCATGCGCACCATATCTTCCATAATGTCAAAATTTATATGTCTTTTCCTCAGTGTAACTTCTGTTTGCCCATTACGAGCAGGCAGAACCTTAATATCCGTTTCACTCTGTTCTAAGTATTTTATTCCTGACAACAGAGTAACAAGATTAAAGATAGTTTCACGGGGCAGATCCTCAATTTTTGGACTCATTTGTGCCACCCGAATTTCACCATCAATTATTTCTACCATTCTCAATGGCTCTTTGTCGGTTGATAATACTGTAACCTGATTATCACCCTGGTTTGCATCTGTAACCAATATCAAAATATCTTCATCTATACCCATTGCCGATTTTACCCAGCCCTTCAATCGTTGGATCTTAGCATCATCGAGATTACGTTGGTTTTGAAGATCGCGAATAATTGATGGATGACTCATATTTTTTACTTTTTCAACATCTTCCCCAAGAAAACTTGGATCATCGCATGCTAATTGTAGCAGACGAACAAGATCACCACGCCAGGTAGAATTTTTGTTTTCATTTAAATGATTAACTCCTCCAAGCTTTCTACCATCTTTATAAACAACTAAATTAAATTCTTTCATATTTGGATGGTTAATTTCAATCTTTATGCTTGGATCTTTCTTTACGGCATCTATCAGTGGTTTGTGTCGCCTGCCAAGTTTTTCTAATGCTTTATCTACAAGGTTTTCGGATTCTTCTCTTAATTCCGGTACAAAAGCTCCGCCTTTTTTGGGTGCATCAGCAAAATTTTGACCTTCCACATTATTGCCTAATTGAAAAATTTCTCTATTTTCTTTTAGGTTATGGAATTGAAAAAATGAACTACCGCCAGCTTACGCAGGCGGTGTCCTAGAGGGCAAGCTTCGCT
>CAYUBO010000037.1:0-9779 GCA_964443095.1 uncultured Candidatus Peribacteria bacterium
CTGGAAACGGCCGGTCGTTTGGTGGTGTGGCGGCGTCCGGGCGCGCGAAGTTTTGCGGTCGCCGCCACAATTAGATTACAATTCCGTTCGGATTTCGTTCAGCAACGTCAGCCATATTATCAGTTTCTCTTCATTAGGATGTTCTCAATGTTTTCTGATCCAATCCCACTAGAACTCTTTGTCCAACTCGGTCTTGCTGCTGTCCTTGGCGGACTCATAGGTATTGAGCGAGATTTTCATGGTAAAGAAGTAGGTCTTCGAACAAATGCAATGATCGCTCTTGGTGCATGCCTTTTCACAATACTATCTTTCATGATTGAAAGTGACCCTACTCGCATTGCAGCACAGGTTGTTACAGGTGTTGGTTTCATTGGAGCTGGTGTGCTCATCAAAAGAGGAGAATCAGTTCGTGGAATCACAACAGCAGTTGATATCTGGCTTGTTGCTGCAGTCGGTATGGCAGTTGGTATGGGGCAGGAATGGCTCGCAGTTTTCGTAACACTACTCGCACTCGTCATTCTTGCTTTCCTCAAACCTGTCAGTGATGTATTTCAGGATTTAGGTGAGGAAAATCATGTAAAAGAAAAAGACGACGAATAGGTCAGGTATAATCAGTTTCGAATACCATGTTAAGTTCTTTCGCTAATCTACATCCGGTTTACCAGGCTCTTGCTGCCACATTATTCACGTGGGGTCTTACAGCCTGTGGAGCTTCTCTCATCTTCTTCGTAAATACGATGAACAGGAAGATTCTTGATGGGATGCTCGCTTTTACGGGAGGAGTGATGATTGCGGCAAGCTTCTGGTCACTACTTGCTCCCGCAATCGAGATGTCTGAAGGAGGGCCGCTCCCCGTGTGGGTTCCGGCTGCAGTAGGATTTACTTTGGGTGGATTATTTATAGGATTGATCGATAGATTTCTCCCGCACCTCCATTTGGATTTTCCTGTGGAAGAAGCAGAGGGATTGCACACCACATGGCGTAAGACGACGCTTCTTATCAGTGCGATCACTCTCCACAATATCCCGGAAGGACTCGCGATTGGAGTAGCATTTGGTGCACTAGCGTCAGGGTCAGAAGTTGCAACACTCACAGGAGCAATTGCACTCGCAATCGGAATCGGAATCCAAAACTTTCCTGAAGGATTTGCTGTAGCGGGCCCTCTAAGACGAGAGGGAATGAAGTCGTGGAAATGTTTCTGGTATGGGCAACTTTCTGCAACAGTTGAACCTGTTGCAGGAGTGCTTGGCGCTGCAGCAGTCATCATTATGCAGCCAATTCTTCCATACGCTCTCGCATTCGCTGCCGGAGCAATGATCTTCGTTGTTGTGGAAGAAGTGATACCTGAAAGCCAGCGTGCCGGTCACACAGATGTTGCAACAACAGGAGCAATGATAGGCTTCTTAATCATGATGATTCTGGACGTTGCGTTGGGGTAGGATCCTACATGGATACTTGATCCGGAGTTAAAAAGTCTGTGTAAATTCCAACTGCTCCTCTTACCCGTGCCCTCTTATAGCTTCTTACGTTATTAAGTGTGTGTACATAAGTAGGCACATTGATTTTTGTAAGTGCTTCCACCAATCCTCTTTCTTCTCGATTATCGCTAATAGAAACAGCAAGATTGTCTTTGTCTTTTGCAAAGTCCACTACCATTGCATTGCTGGCGGCTGATTCGTATAGGGCTAAGATAACGTTACCAAATCCTAGGTTTCTTGCGGGTTCGTATTCGTTTAAGTGAAAAATCTGAGGAACTATTTGCGGTACAAGATGCGGATAGTCTTCTGTAATAATTGTGAGACCTTTCAAATTATCGGTGTTTTTGAAGTCTGTAACGAGAGTAATGTCAGAATGTTCTTGCGTCCAATCCATTACTTTTTCGAGTGTAAGATGTGTGTAGGGAGACCAACGATTTGCGTTCTTAAATTCTTCCAGTGTCAGTTGCCCCGTTGGCAAACCGAAATATCTTTGAACCGACTTGTTCCAGTCGTGAATTGCAACCGGGTGCCCGTCGGATGTCCATCGGAAGTCTATCTCAAAGACACGATGACCATTTCTATAGTTTAGGTTTAGAGCTTCGATTGAGTTTGTGTAAGTATTGTCATCGATACCGCCACCTGCATGAGCAATAAGAGTGGGATAGGGGAGATCTGGAATTCGATGTATCGCAATTGCCTCCAGGCTATTCTTGGCAAGCGAAGATAGACACAGGAGAGTGAGTGCAAGGAATGCAGGCCGATTGTAATTACATTTACCCATATCTTATTATTATACCATATAATGGCAATATAAGCAATGGTAGGTACTTTGGGCAGTAGATGTGTTTATGGGCCTCTGAATTCAGTTACACACGCAGCCGCCCTTCCTCTCTAAGGAGGAGAAGTAGGAGGCCAAGAAGGAGGTTACGTGTGTGCATTAGTAACCTGTGAATAGTCTCTGTAATCCGTGAATATCACGCTCAGAGCTTTCAATAGTATAGGGGACTCTGCAAATTTTCTTACGAGGAACTGCGTTCGCTTCACATGCCTGTCTAACCTTTTTCTCACTGTAGCAAGTCACCATAATCCTGCGTGTTCCAACTCCGGTTTCTGCTTCTATTTTTAGCAATGTAGGAAGTGCACCCTGCTCACCGAGTCCCGCATGGAAGTTGGTAATGACTCCCACACGTTGTCCATTTTGCAGTGCTTCCTGAATTTCTCTTTCAAAATCCGCGGGTCCTCCTGGTAAATCCCACATGATCGTATCCACTCTGTTAGCGAATGATCGTACATTCATGTCTACATCTCCCGCTCGTT
The DNA here is from genome assembly GCA_964443095.1 of uncultured Candidatus Peribacteria bacterium. Classification (GTDB taxonomy): domain Bacteria; phylum Patescibacteriota; class Gracilibacteria; order Peribacterales; family Peribacteraceae; genus CAYUBO01. The sequence continues at coordinate 2,796 of CAYUBO010000037.1, forward strand.
GATTAAACGTATCTGCAATGACAATTCTATCTAGTGGTACATGAGCTGATCTACGAGTAACACCCGGTGTGACATGTAACCCACTTCCTCTTTGTATAGCATCTCGATTTTTAGCGTGTCGCTGGATACATGTATTCATGTCTACAGTTGTTGCCGGAATGATTTGTGAATCATTTTCAACCATGGGATTTAGCTGGCTGTAATAATCTTGCCTCTGCAGCAAGGAAAGGTACTTGGCGATCTACTTCTTTTAATTGTGCTCTACTTAATTGAGGTGTTGCTACTCGTAACAATCTTCTTGCAAATCCACCCTGGCTTGAGGTTAATCTTGCTCTTATTTCTATTAAACTATCGGGAACGTGTTTTCCATTACCGTTTTCTAGTCCTACAGCCCTTCTCACTGCTCGTACGAATGGTTCAAGACGTGTGAAGTCGGGGTTTGTTGTTGCATTGATTTCACGATTTGCTACATTCAGCCACTCCATAATAGATGCAATTCGAATACCGTATTCTGATGGATCAACTGCGTTTGCTCCTGATGCTTCCGCACCGGATTCTATTGCCTTATGTGGATCAATCATGTCCATGGGAAAGTTCACCTCTTCTTTTGGGGAGAGGCGTGGATCTTAGAAAGTAATTACTTATGCACGCATCTCTCCTGGAATGAGGAGGAAGAGGCAGACGAGCTTGATACCCTTACAATGCATAATTTGGAGGCATTTTAGGGAGGATCGGTGCTATGTCAAGTAAATCACCTGTCGACAGACCACTCCGGCATATCTGACAATCTTGCCAGTTGAGTGCTTGGGGGAAGCAGATTGAGTGATTTCATGGTTTTCTCGTTGGTTACATGTTTTAAGTTCATCAATATTCTTGCTAGAAACATATCATGTTTTGGCTTTACGAATTCTGCGATGCCCACAAGTGGAATTATCCGCATTGGAACCAATTGTTTGTTGTCATCGTATGTTTTGTATTCTCCAATGTAGCTGTCTAAGTCTCCGTACCAGAATGTTGCAACACCGTTTTCGAAAATACAGTAAAGATCATCTTGTATCTTGCATACAGGGATTTGATGCCAATCTTCGAATAGACGCTGACGAGGTCTTAGAGGCCAAATTGACAGAAGGTGCATTGGAACGCGGTTAGATAACCTGTCACAAATTGTGCGTGCACGATCATTACAGTCAATTTCATTTGTAATTCCACGATCAGTGGAAACCTGATAGTTATTGATCCAATCAAGAACTCTTGGTGCCAATTCATCAATCCTTTCCTGAGATAATCTGTCGATAGCTGCGTCAGCCATCTCTATAGGAGCAATTCTCTGTGAATCATCGCGAACTATTTCCGGTGCATCTTCGTCGAACTTAATACCTGGTATTTCTGATTGTGCATATTGCATAAAGGAACGAAGATCACAAATTGGAGCACCTTGTAATTCATTCTGATTATGTGCAGGTTGTGTCAATTGGTCATAACCAAGCACTGTACCTACGCTTCCATAAAACAAGGCTTTACGCATAAATACTCGTCGAGTACTTGTTGTATGAACAATTGGATGATGTTGATCTTGAAGTTTTAATGGTGGAGACAGAACTAACTCTGGACCTACGAGAGAGTCGAGTTCAGAAGTAATATCTGCTCTATCCATTAGAGAAAGTGTACGTGGAGTACACACACAACTTCAATACTTTGTCTACTACAAGGCAAAGTTGAGCTGTTGCTCAGTACACGAGGTAATTTGGATTTCTTTGTGCTTCGTAACTCTACCAGCTTGCTTCGCCTTTATATTCTGTGCTTTCATAAGGGATCCAAACTCATCAACATCAGAAGCGTCCATTATCACCAACATGCCGTTACCCATGTTCCATGTTCCGTATGCATCTTCAATCGGAACTTTACCGAGTTCAATTACATCAGTAATCGATGCGTGAGGTTCCCATAGTTCACTTAGTACGGCTCCACATCCGGATTTCTTAAGAACACGAGCAAGGTTCTCCGGAATTCCGCCACCGGTTACGTGTGCAATTCCTTTAATTTTAATCTTTCTCTCTTCGCCGTACCTTCCAAGTGCATCAAGCAGAGCTCCATGATAGATCAAACTTGGAGTGAGCATAACCTCGCCCCAACTGAGTCCCTCTTTCCACTTCTTGTTGTACCACTTATCACCTAGTTCTTTAGAGAGGATCTTTCTGATCAGTGAGAAGCCGTTGCTCCGCGCAACTCGAGATTTCAGTGCAACGATCGCATCACCATCACCAATGCCAGATTGCGCTGTTTTAAATATCTGGCAATAGTTTCCGGCTTTAAGACGCTATCTTTGGCTACAACTCCTGTTGCAGTTGCGCTCCAGACGCCATGTTCCACAGCACCGGGAACTTCTGCAATCTCTCCTCCGGGAATCACAATCTTCTGTTGCTGGCATGCGAGTGCAAGGCCACCCATCAACTGATCTACCATCGACTCATCAATTTTTGGAACATCCAAAGTATTCATCACGCTCACAACTTCAGCACCAACGCAGATCAAATCATCTGCAACCATGCATAGAAGATCTTCCCCAATCGTGTTGTATTTTTTCATTGCACATGCGAGATCAATTTTTGTTCCTGTGCTGTCATCTCCTTGCACAAGGTAGTAGTCACCCATGTCTATCATCCCGGCAAATCCTCCTTCATCCATCACCGGTTCACCGATCATTCCTTTCCGTCCGTGGAATGTACTGGCTGCATGCCTGTAAGCAGCTGCGGATGCTGAGCCTCCTGCCTCTGTGTCTACACCGGCGTCCTTGTAGGTGGTCATAATTGTAGTGTAGCAAAAAAGATACCTATGATCCCAAGGATCCCTAAGATCCCTAAGAATTTTCAGATTGATTTAGCTCTTCAGGCTCTTCAATTATCGGCATTTCTTCTATCTTCTCCGGTTCCGGTTCCGGTTCTTTCTCTTTCTTTTCTTTCTTCTTATCATGGATCGGATAATATCGAATAAGTGCTGTGCAAACGATCAGGTAGAAGATCATCTCAGGAAGTAATCTCTTAATTGGTAGTGCACCGCGTGCAGCGAGAATAACATCTAGAAGGAAGTACGCGAAGTACGAGAGAATAATCAGAATAATTAACGTTCCATACTTGAGTGGCCTGAAGAATGCGAGGAGTGCTCCGAGCCCGAGTACAAAGAGAGAAGCTCCTGTGTTCATTGCAAAGTATTGATGAACGGAATCAAACTGTCCGAGTAGCAGGTAGTCTGCAATCTCCTGCGGAGAGAAGAAATACAAATACCCAAACCACAAGTTCAGCCCGATCACGACTGCAAGTGTGAGCCTGAGAGTTACGAATGAGGTCTTCATCGGGGAGAAGATTACACGGTTTTTATGAATTTATCGATGTAATCCTAACCTTCTTGCCTTCGCCAGAATCCTTCTTCTTTGGGGCTTTATCAGTCTGAACTATATCCATTCCGGAGAAAATCTTGTGGTGGGGTTGCTCTCCGCCTTTCTGCTTCTTCGAACTCTTGTATCCGCCAACGCTGTCACGCACTACTTCACCCTCATCAAGATGAATTACTCTTGTCTTAAGTTTATTCACAAGGGATGCATCGTGTGTGGCGAGGACAACGGTTGTTCCACCCTTGTGGATTTTCTGGAAGAGCTTAATGATTTCCATACTCTGATCCGGATCTATATTTCCTGTTGGCTCATCAGCAAGCAGTATCATCGGTTCATGAACAATCGCACGCCCAATTGCAACTCGTGCTTTTTCTCCACCGGAAAGAGCATGTGGAAGAGTGTTTTTGTGCTTGGTTAGCTCCATTTCTTTTAATACCTCATTCAAGCGTTTCGTAATCTTATTGTCCGGCACACCACAGACTTCCAATGGGAATGCAATGTTCTCCGCGACTGTCTGGTGGGGGAGTAATTTGTAATCCTGAAAGACAATTCCGACACGTTGCCTGTAAAGTTGCATCACCGGTGGTGGAAGTTTGTGGAGTTTCGCACCGTCAATTTCAATGCTTCCACTTGTAAGCGGTTCTGCTCCAGTGAGCAGGTGAATCAATGTTGATTTGCCTGCGCCGCTAGGTCCCGTAACGCAAATGAACTCTCCCGGTTCAATTTGAAAAGAGAGAGATTGCAACACCTTGTACTTTCCGAACGTTTTTGAGACGTTCTTTAGGGTTATCATGATCTAAGTATACCTTTGAAGTGGATCTGTGCGAGTTACGGGGGTTGCAACAAGCTTTTAGCTGTTAGCTTGTAGCTTTTAGATATACGTATGTCTCACGACTTCGATCTCTACTTACCTTGGCTTGTATCACTTTTATATCCCATGATTGCTTCAATTCTTTTATAAAATCATCAAAGTCACCGCCGCGAAAAATCTTCATCACACATCTGGAAATCTTGAATCGATTTGCAATATTAACTACCGCTTGGGAAAGCTCAATCGATTTCCACTGATCAACATCCTTTATCCCGCTCGTCTTTGGTGCGAGATCCGAAATAATCAGATCCACATCCGTATCTTTTAAGATCGCATCCACTGCTTCAATATCAGTAATATCAACTTCATACGTCTGAACGTTATCCGCAATCTTTTCGATAGGGGAGAGATCTATCCCAATTACTTTTCCTTTTGATCCCACCTTTTCACTAGCGTATTGAAGCCAGCTTCCCGGTGCTGCACCAAGATCTAGCACAGTCATCCCACTTCTAAGCAGCCCAAGCCGGTCATCCAATTCCTGTAACTTATACACAGATCGTGCGCGGTATCCTTCCTCGGTTGCCTTCTGACTCCACTTGTCATTTGGTGTGTAAGGTTTTGGCATTAAGCAGAGGAAAAATCTGAACTAAAAATTTATACAAGAGGATGTTTTTTAGGGGTGCCTGTTTCCCTCGGATACTTATCACTAAGCTTCGAAGTCTTATCAAATATCAAAAGCTGTCTTTCCCCAAAGTCTTCGGGGAGTTCATATGGGTGCTTGTCCATCAAATGGCAACTCAGTTCAGCTCTAGCAAGCAGCGAATCAGCAAGTTCCTGATCTACCTTCATGCTCTTCCATAGAATTACGACTCCTTTTTCTTTTGTGAACGGAGAGCAGTACTCAAGGAGTGTGTTGATTGGAGCAACTCCACGAGCAAGTACTATGTCATATTGTTCACGATGTTCAGGATCATGCCCAAGTTCTTCAGCTCTTCCGCTGATCACATCAACATTTTCACATTCCATCTTGTCTGCGATCCTTTTTACAGCATCGACTTTCTTCTGGGTTGAATCCAATCCCACAAAATCAATCTCCGGTTTGGCTATTGCCAGTGGGAGAAGAGGGAATCCACCACCTGTTCCGATGTCCAATACCCGGGTTCTATCATTTTGAAAGCAGGGCAGATCCAGCGCAGGAAGACTATCAAGTACATTTCCAATGAAGCAGTTTTCTTCAGTTCGGAAGGCAGAAAGGTTTATGTGTGCATTCTCCTCCAGGAAAACCTGAGTTAGATCTTTAAGCCTTTTTTGAAGTTCTTCACTCACCATTTGCATGCAGCTTCGGGCTCTGCGATGATACCGTCAAGTTACTTTCCTCTCCTTCTATGCCACACGCAAAACGTATTGCCGAACTTCTAATCAACAGTGGAGCTGTTGCACTTCGGGTTGATCCGCCTTTTACATGGACAAGCGGCCTAAAAGCACCAATCTACTGTGACATTCGTATGATCTACAGTCATCCGGATGCACGGGATTTCATAGTCGATGCGTTTATAAGTCGGATCAATTCGCTTCATCACGAACCGGATGTAATTGCGGGTACGGCAAGTGCAGCAATCGGATGGGCGGCCTTGATTGCAGATCACATGGATCTGCCGTTCGTGTATGTAAGGAAAGAGGCAAAGGGACATGGAATGCAAAAGAGGATTGAAGGGGATCTTCAGAATGGGAAGCATGTAGTTCTTATAGAGGATCTAATCTCAACCGGAGGAAGTTCAGTATCATCCGTAAAAGCATTGCGTGAAGAAAGTGATGCAGTTGTTACAGATATCGTTTCTATCTTTACTTACGAATTACCTGCTAGCAGAGAAGCTGGACAGGAAGCACAGGTGAAGATTCACACACTCTCGGACTTCACGACATTGCTTGATGTTGCGGTAGAAAATGGACGCCTTACAAGAGGGGATATGGGCATGGTTGCTGAATTCGCCCAAAATCCGAAAGAATGGGGGTCGAAGGTGGGAGTTTGATTAGGGAGTCAGAGGAAGCAGAAGAGTCAGAGGAGTCAAACGGGTAGAACTGCAGTAAATAGGCTGTAGGGTGCAAATTTCGTAATAGTAAACGAAACTTGACATTGTAAAGTATGCTTGTAAAATGCATCCAATGTTCCTAACCTATTAATATGCCTTCTGAATATGATACCGGATGTACGTACGATGATGATGGCTATGGAAATGATGGTGATGATGCCTTGCTTTCAGTTCTTAGAGAGCTAGATGTAGAACAAGAAAAAACATGTGCTGATACTGCAATTAGAAGTGCAGCTTTAACCCAGCTAACTACTGAGTATAATCAAGCAGGAGGCTCTTCGACAGTTTTAAGTTGTAGAGTTGATGGAGATCATGGAAGAGCTGCTCTCAGTTCAATTCTAGCTCTTGGAGACAGTGTGGATGCAATTGCCAGAGAAAGAAATGCCAATGTTGAGAAGATTGACTTAGAGTCTGCTGCAGATGAAGTGGGGGAACTTTCTGTTGATCCCACAGGAAGGATTGTAGGAAGAGCAAATGGTAAAACTGTTTTGAAAGGTCTTGACGTACAAAGGCATGACGGAGGTCATATAGTTTCAGGAAGGATAGGTATTGATGAAACTGTACATCTTGATGCCATATTAGAAAAGGTAGCCAGACTTCAGACTGATGTAACAGAAGCTATTCGTGTTGCTCCTCCCAATGTTCAACATTCCTTCGAGAATCCGCCTGCGTAAGCTGGCGGAGGAAGAGTTTCC
>CAYUBO010000038.1:0-9555 GCA_964443095.1 uncultured Candidatus Peribacteria bacterium
TGCTTGTAAGATCCTCAACTGGGACATCCCAGTAAGCTTTTCCATTTGGAGTAGGTTGATCAGTCATAGGGGTGAAAGGCTATAGAAATACGACGAGAATTGGCACTTTCGCTAAACATCTTTATATGGTATAATAATAGGTTATTACTATATGTCAATACCCTAATTGTGCCAACGAAAAAGCAAATCATAGGTGAATTATCCGATCTAACGGTGAACGTGCCTGGTGTTGAGCCAGATGCTGTAGAAGCAGTTAGGAGGAGAATTATTGATGATGTAAATACTCAAGGAATCACTAGAAGGGCACAAGTTTGGAATTTAATTATCCATCAAATACCTGCAGACAATGTTGGCCAAGATGTGGCAGAAAGTGAGAAGTCTTCTGAAGTAGAACCAGATCAAAGAACGATGCAAATCATGCAAGCTTTTGCGCGAGAGTACAAAAATGCTGTTGTAGCCGGTTGGGGCAAATTATTCGGTCAACTTGAGATTCCTAATGGTTTTTTGCAGTTTTTCAGGCTTCTGGGTATCCCAGAAGAAAAATGGAAGAGCAGTTACTATCTCAGAAAAGTTGCTCATCTTCCCCAAAAGGATGGTGGAATGGATACAGATCTCAAATGGTTGTATTCAGCAATAACGCATCACTTTGGTTCATTTCCAGATTTTGTGGCGAAAATGGAAGGTAAGGAAAAAGCTGATCCTACTATTGCAGATACAATTCGTTCAACTTCTAGCCGTGATGAACTTAGAGCTGCACTTCTAGGGCATAACATAACTGAAACAGAGCTTCAAACCCCAACTGCAGTAGTTAATGAAGGAAGAGGAGAAAGAGCTGCAGCAATGAGAGAGGCAACAAGGAAATTTAACACCTCATACTTGTACCTTGCATACATCAATGGTCACTGGACACCAAATGAGGAGCTTATTTCAGAAATACAAGATTACGACAGAGATGCCTTTAAGGCCTTCATTCAGGAAAATAATATGGATTATTGGCGAACACAACTGCGAGTTGCTAAGGCAGCAGGTGAGGAAGCTAATAAAGGTAATGGGTCAGGCCTACCTATACCTGAATTTTATATCGCAGTAATCAGGAGGTTTGGTAATTACAAAAAATTTGTCCTGTGGATGGATGAAGAGGAGGAGCAATCCTCGTGGCCAGATCGAGTTTCTAAGTGCAAAACACCACTCGATTTTATCGTATTGCTCATGAACGAGGGTGTTCCACCAAAGATGTGGGAAAATAGTGAATGGCTCACAAAGAAAGCTCCTGAGCCCCCAGAGAAAGGAGGAATCGGAAAATCAATGGTTGGATTCGTGGGTGCAATACGCAAAGATCCACGATTTGATGGTTCGTATCCAAATTTTGTATCTTGGATGTACGGAAAAGAAGAGCCTGAGAGAAGCATGAAGGACAGGGTAAATGATTTTGAAGAACCAAAAGATGCGGATGAAGTTTATGATGAGCTTCATGTACCTACGGACGTAAGGACTTCTTGAAGCTGGCAGCATTAGCAAGATATAGATCCGCGAAGTACGAAACTGGAAGAAAGAAAGCTACCATCGATACATTCATGAGTGCTGTACTGAGTAGGTGGGGAACTTGGAAGCAGTATGTTGCATGGTATGAAGGAAAAGAAAAACCGGATCCCACTTGGGACGACAAGGTGATTGCTTGCAATGATAGAGATGATTTCCTACAGCTATTTTCAGCTGAGGGGATACCGGGGACTAAGTGGAGAAATAGCTACTGGTTGAACTCAGGTTCAAAACTACCATCAAGCAAGGGTGGAGTAGGTCGTTGTTTCCGTAATCTACAGAAAGCACTCGCAAGAAGATTCGGAAAATTCACCTTGTTCCTTGAGTATATGGATGGCATCCCTGAAGGAGGAATTACTTCTGACGAGCAAGCAGATAAACTTGTTTGTTCTGAAGCCCAAAGACTTGGAACAACTCCCGACAAACTTCTTGGATACACAGGAACAACTGGAATAGACTTCTGGAGGAAATCACCTGCACTTGTCAGAGTCCTTGAACATTTCTCACCAGACTTGTCGACGGAAGGGCGAGCAAAGACTATCGATGCAGAAACAATCGCTGGATCCCTGGAACAGGAGTACAGAACTTTGGAGCGTGGACAACAAGATGGAGATATAGATCCAGACCTTCTTGCAGATTACTACAGCGATGTTAGAAGAGTTGCGAGAGAAACAGTGTATGCAAGAACGCAAGTTTCAAGTCCACAAGAATTATCAGAACTATTTGTAGAAATTCGCAAAGCTGTTGCAGCTATTCCAAAGCAAGGTCTTCCAAAAAGAGTAACCCAAAGAGTTGATAGATGCCGTAATAGGGCAAGGAATGATTTAGCATCAAATGCCGGCTGGCAGGAAGCACCACTTAGAACCAATAACAAATTAACTGATAGGGGGCTAAGCGCACTCAATACAGCCCGCGATAGACAAGGTTTGGGGAAAATTATTACTAGTGATGTCCAATTTCTTAGGGAGACTTTAACCGAAGAAGAAGAAAGGGGACTGGAGGCATTAGTCGCAGAACTTGGCGAAGCCGCAAGGGCAGAGTATCTCTGTGCAAAGTTTCAAGACAGATTCCAATATAATCACCGAACAGTAGAAAATCTTAGAAAGTGGCTCGGAAAAGTCGAAACATATGGTGGAAATCCCCTTGAAGATGTTCCTATTGGACTATTCACAATAAAGGAGCTCTCTCAATTAAGGCACGCTTTCTTTAATAGGATGCGTGACAAGTACCAAAAGTTCTACCGTCAAGGGATAGAAACTGTGACAAGAGAATTAGAGGGGTCAATGGATAGAGCGTCTCATCCATTGCAAAAAGATTTTATACAGGAACTTATAACATACTTCGCTGAGACTGAAGCAATTGCTCATCCATCTAGATTGAAGACAAGTATTGGCGAGGGAGAAGAATTCCCTGCAAAACATCAAAAAATTGCGGTAAAGGAAATAGAGAAGCAAAGAAGCATGCTAGTTGCAGATGAAATGGGAGGAGGAAAAACGGGTTCCACAATTGCAGCATTTGAACATCTCAGAGAACAAGGAAAAGCCCATAAGGCACTTATCATGTGCCCCGCACAAATCGTACCTGTCTGGAAAAAAGCTCTTTCAGGAAACAACGGAAGTTGTTTTGTTGATGGAAGGGCACCACGAACAGCATTCATTGAAAGCGGAAATAAAAACTGGGAAGCAGCACAAGATGCGGAATACATTGTAATGAGCATTGAGATGAGCAGGGGAGGTACACGCATCGGCGATCCTTCATTAGCCATAGAGCACCCTGACAACAGACTTGCGAAGAAGTTAGGAATTCAGCCCGGAGACACTGTAAGTCATGAAGATCTCATAAAAAGTCTTGGTGCTGACTTTTTTGCTCTTGATGAGGCTCATAATGTGAAGAATCCACGAGGAGAAGACACAGAACGAATATTTAGAATTAGCCAAAGTGAATCAGTGTTAAATGGTCATTTAATGCTCTTGTCTGGTACACCTATTCCTAACACTATTAGAGATATAGCTGCGCAGCTTCGATTACTTTATGCAGGACGTGAAGAAGTGGATGGTATAGATATTACAAATCTGCAATCCATTACCAAGGCAATCCTTAGAGGGCATCCACTTCTTGTGCGTAACTTATTGGTCCGGAGAATGTTGCGTAGAAAAACACAAGAATGCCTGCCGGTTGAAAATGAATACCATAGAGAAGTAGTTGAGAATAAATTATCTCCTCTTGAGCAGGCTCAATACGATAGTATTCTCAACTGCCCATTTTACGAAGCTACAGAGAAAATTCGATTGCTTCGCAGACTGTGTCTCATGAGTGAAAGCAAATACAAGCAAGTATGCTCCGCAGTAGAAACTGCACTCTTTAGGCCTAAGTATGAACATGAAAAAGCACCAAAAATTGTGATAGCAGAGAGCTGGTTCGCAAGAGGAGTCACTCGAGATCAAGCTCATAGACACGATGTTGATGATAGCGAAGTAGATACATACACAGCAGGAAGGATTCGCGCAGAGTACGATGGTATCGCCAAAGTTTTTATTCTTGATGGCACGAATTCTAGTAGAAAAGATCAGATTTTGAGTGAGTTCGAAGCATCAGAGGAGCCAGCGATTCTAATAACACTAACAGCAGTTGCCGGTGAAGGACTAGATATCTCATGTGCATCAGACGGTATTCTCATTACACCAACTGATACTGTTGCAAAGGAAGAACAATTTGCTAGAAGAATGAACCGTATAGGTCAGGAAAAAGACGTGCACCTTCAGGTTCTACAAATAGAAGATTCTATTGAACAAGGAATCGCTGAGTATGCAGTCAGGAAAGCAGAACTCGTGGAAGAATTCCTAAATGGACGTCCACTTACAGCTGAAGAACTTTGTATCTTAGAGGATGACACAACCAGGATTAACAGAGGCGGATTTCTTGCGTATGAAGTCATGTCTCCACACGAAAAGATTTTGTGGATATTCAGCAGAATATATGGAAAAGGAAAAGAAGCTGTCCGTGAATTCTTCGAATTAGATGATGGTAAGTATGCTGTTGATCTAGCAAGATTTTATCCATTAGAAGAGGAAACATCCTATCAAGGAAACACAGCACGACTTATTGCAGGAATTATCAGTAAGTACCTGTCAGATGGAAATGCTCAAATAGCTGACATTGCATGTGGATGCAGAACAATGGAAAGGATGTTCAGGGACAATACAAATGTATCTGTCGCCAGTTCAGATATTAATGGAGCAATGCTCTCTGTTGGTAGTGAGATTCTGGGGGGAGATGGTTCGATAAATGAAGATGAAGTCTGCACAATGGATGAGCTTCCTTACGGAGAGCAATCAAAAGATGTGGCAGTACTATCACTAGCTCTCCATTACACAAGACATAATCCAAGGAAAACTGGCTCAGCATCAGGAAAAGAACGTGTGAAAGCACTATGTGAAATGAATCGGGTCTTAAAAGATGGGGGAATAGGCATCATCACATTACCAGTTAATACCTTTGAGGATGAAGAATCATTCCGTAATTTCTGTGCAGTATTTGAACGATGCCTGGGATTTGAAGTTGTAGCCGAGAGCTCAAATTTAGCTCATTCAATTGATAACGAAAGTGAGGAACCGTTTGATGTTTGGGTGCTCACTGTGAGAAAAACTGGTGAACCAAGGGCCAAGGAAATGACAGATGGTGATTGGAGAGCACTCTGCTTAACAAAACTCAAGACAGCTACAAGTAGTTCAATTGCCAGAACCTTTGGAGAAGATAACGAACATGAAACTCATGGTTCTTATCATGAAAAATTCAGTATCGGGGGAGAAAGTGTCACCTTCATACCTATAACTGATGAACAAGCTTCATTCAGAGATGAGCGGAATGTTGAAAAAGAGAGATACGGAAGAATACGGAACCGCATCTCTGATCTTCTACGGGAATATGGATCAATGAAAGACATACCAGAAGAAATACTGCTCTCTATTTCCCTCGAAGAAGTAGCATCTGCTGATCAGCATGACCGTGATGAATATTTCCAAATGTTATTAGAACACTACGGTAGTGTGGGGCGAGTACCGACAAAGGAAATATCTGAAGAGAGCCCTGTTATCCTCATTAGGGGAGAATCAAAGAAAGGATCTTATCTCTGCCTCGGCCGTATAGATGGAACCAGAAAAAAGCCTTGTGGTTATGGAAGAAGATATTTCTACGAACAGATGGCTTAATGAGTAAGCCGGGGAGGAATTGAATATTTATTTAAGAGTCCAAGGAGTTTTTTATATTTCCTTGGCCTCTTAGGACTCTTCGGACTCTTAGGTCTCCTTACTCTTATTAAACTCATGCCCACTCGGCACTCCTATTCTCCGTGTGAAGTGATCTTGGCAGATAGCTCTGGTGAATTTTTGTGTCCGAAACCAATGGTTCATAGCACCTGCAATAACGCTGTGATTGAACCTTCCATTCGGCCTTTTTGCACCGTCAACATGTAGCGCATCATTCCAAAAGTACATGTTCTCATCAGGTTCAAATGGGAAGCCATTTCCATTTGTCACTTCATCCGGCCGTACACACTCATGGCCTTTTGGAATCCCTTTTCGCGTCATATATTTCGCCTGACAGATTGCACTCGTAAAGCCCCTATTCGGAAATTCGATATCCATAATTTCCGCAATCTTCGTATGATCAAATACAAGTCTATTACCCTGCTTTTGCCTTACTCCACTCACACGAAGTGCAACATTCCAGAAGAAATCATTCTCTTCAGGTTCAAAAACAAAGTTCCCTCGCTTCCTCATACTCTCTCGTCTTGCAGCGAGAGCATCCTCTTTTACTTCTTCCAAATGAGCAAGCCTGTGATCCTGAATGCACTCGTTTCGCTTCTTCTTATTTACCGTCCCATGAATAACAAGAGCTACAACAGATGAAATTGTTCGAATGTGTTTAAGGCGTGCGGAATTGAGCGGCACTTCCGTACTGAGCAGATTTGCAATCCTCATGTAACTACAACCATGCTCAGTAAAGAGCAGCGCCATGTAAGCTCGGATGCTTGCGAATCTTTCCTGAGTCAAAATCTGACTTGCGACTGCCTCCGCGTTTTGCCAAGCAACTATGTTCCTCGCCAATCTTTGCTCGGTGTCTTGCATGAGGCAGGGAAGCGCTTCAGAATTAGTTACATCTCAAACCACAACATTTCTTCCATTTCTTACCACTCCCGCAATCGCATCTTTTGTTCCTCTTTCTCCCCGAGAGCACTACCTTACTATCCAGTCCAGGCAAATCATCTCCATCATCATCGTCATCATCTCCAAACAATTCAACAGCCACAGCCATGTTATTCCTTCGTTGAATTTTTCTTCTCGTTGGCAATACTTCATGTTGTCCTCTTAGAAAGAGACGTAGACTCGGAATAGAAGGCAAATATGCATTGGCATCTATATTGTGAGTTATCGTAGAGCTTACATTCAGCCCATCAATTCCAAGTCTGCTAATCAATTTCTGCAATACTTGTCTTTCTGCATCAATCATATCTGCATCTATCTGAGTAGTGCTGTCTGCGCTTGAATTGACGAGTAGAAATTTGTGATCGAATACACGTGACGCAGAATTACGCACAGCATTGCTCAAAATAACAGCAAAGCATGCACGCCCTATTTGATCGCTATATTCTTGCTCTTCACCATTGCCAGATTGAACTTGAGGAAAGAGTACGGCAGCAATGCGACTTGCGGTTTTTTCTTCAAGAATTGTTGTAGATTTGCTATCGCATCCATCCGCTTTGGCAACGCCTCTCATCCTTCTTATTAAATCATGATCTTCTTTCTTTAGCTCTACAGGTCCATCAACCGGATCCAATTCTTTTTCCCAACCATCTCTCATAAAAACCTCCGAAGGGGTTTCTCTTTCCATCCTTTGTGTCGACTTAAACTTTCTATCATTACCGGATCCTTGGTTAAAAGTTTGCAAACAATCAGACAATCCATATCTGCACATAGTAATAGAAAGGCACATATCCTTCAGTGCCCCCTGTATATCCACTTCTGAACCAATGGCACCATTTATAATATCTTCTGACCTGCCGAGGTAAGTTTTAGCATCCATTTCCCATAAAATAGTACTTATCCTTATATAGTCAAGAAACTGGAGCGGCTTTGTTAGCCTTTAAACATCAATCTATAACAATCCTGCCATGTTCCTGCCTGTTGGATCGGATTTACTCCTGCTGCAACATGCGGTCTGAATTCATTCATACTGTGAACAGCAACTGCGGTGCAACCACCGCCCGGCTCCACGATGTGACTGCAGCGGACACTAGGGGAGGCGAGCATGGCCCGATTCCCACTGCCTCGTTGGAATCCTTTTACTCCATGCCCAATGTGATCCTCTCCGCACAATGAGCGTAGATGTCGCTGTTCAATGTATTCTCCGAGAGCATCAAATGTTAATTGTCCTGCACGCGTCTCTACTTCGCGCCCCTCATTCGCGAGCAACTCAACATCTGGCCCCGGGCCACTGTCTTGCACTCCTACAACAATTCCATTGGTACTTTTATCCGGTGCACAAGCATCGAACCATGCGACAATGTCATCTTCAGAATGATCCATGGCATTGTAGACATGCTCCAAGTAGATCCGTTGCAGACTTTTACTCATCGTCTCCACTAACTGTTCGTAGCCTCCCGATTCGATGTTGTAAAAAATGCCGTCGTTTAATGGCATGCGCAGTCTGCGTACCATGTTGTGAATTCGCTGCTGTAGATCCTTAACTATCCCCGATGCTTCGTTGTACTCCGTATCATCTTCGTATCTCTGAAGATCTTCAGTATCTGCATCCGGATTTTCGAAGAATGCAATTCGTCTCTCCTGAAGCTCGCGAAACATCTGTCCCAAGCTTGCAGGTATAACTACTTCACCCGAGTGGCGCCCCTGCTCAATGGGAAGAGTTCCGGTGTAACCGGTTAATCCGTAAGCCTGTTCAAGAGAGAATTTTTCGTACATAAACAGATAGTTCAACGCAGGATTGTCGAACAAGCTCACCAATTACTCTTCTTTTCTCAATGCAAATAATTGATCAAGCTCTGCCTCCAGCTGCTCAACGGGAACACCATCTTTTGTATAAAGAACTAAATAATCAGGATTGTCTTCCAGAAGAAGGAAGCTGTAACCAAGAGCTTCCATCTCTGCTCTAAGTCTTTTTACTCTCTCCATTATTTCAATCACAGTATCAGGCTCTTGTATTAAATCCTCTCTACATGAAATAGCTGTAACCACATTTTCATCCATAGGCTGACAATGCTCATCTGTAGTTGCGTATGCAATTGTCATGAAAGGACTTCCTTCATCACTAACACTGCAACGAACTTCATCTTCTCCCCCTGCACTTTCATCTTTTCCTACTCTTCTCTGCATAATCTCAAATACCTCTGCTGGCAGTGTACGAATATCTGGTCGTGGTTCACTTGGTGGAACTGTGCCGGACTGAACCACTTGAGCTAGTTTTCTCAGGCCTGCTTCTTTACCAATTTCTTCTGGCATATGTACGCTACATTACATTATTCTCATTCGTTGTCAATTATTGAGTTTTTGCTTTATAGATGCGGATAATTGGCTATACTGACCATCATGACTGAAGAATTTGAAAAACAGGTAGTAGTTCGCATGCCGCAAGAGCACGGAAGTTTACAAAGATTTCTAGAGCAATCTCTAGGGGAACATCTTGGCACCCATCTTGCAGAGATAGTTTCTCAAACAGCAGGAAATGTTGAGCTACTAATAAGAGACGAGGGACTCCTTAGATATTTACAGAGCATGTACGAGAAGTTCCTAGCAGCTTTGAACCATCGATCTCATTTGTATCAGCAGAGATACGGCGGGGCTCCACTTGCGAATGGACTTATTTAAGGGAAATGGAAAAAGGTGGAAGGGAAAAGGAGGGGTTAGCAATTGAGCCTTGCTGATTTCTGCTGAAGGGTTGTGAAGCATTTACGAAGGAGTGAAAAGGATACTATACTTTCTTCATGCAAAAACGAGCTGTCTG
>CAYUBO010000039.1:0-9545 GCA_964443095.1 uncultured Candidatus Peribacteria bacterium
GCAGCAGTAATCAATTTGAAATCAAAAGGGTCGGATGAAATACTCCGGCTCTTTTATTATCCGAACATCAATGCCTCTGGCGCGAAGATCATCAGCATTCCAAGTGCATACATCAGTAGTCCACCTACTATTAGTGTTATGCGGCTGTACTTCTTGGTTAGTCCTGTTGCGTGAAGTGTGAAGACTGCAATGGCGAAGATCACGAAATCATCAATCATGTACATGATGATGAAGATCAGCATGTACATGTATCTCGCAACAGTACTGACAGAGTTAAACGCAAGAATCTGCGTGAATACAGCAGGTAGACCTGCACTGCATACAAGCTCAATCATATTTACAGAGACTGCGAGAATGGCAACACCAACGATCATCGCAGGCCACGCACTAATCTCAATAACTTTTTGCATCTTCTGAATGGTAGTCTGCTTCTTTTTGAAGTCAGTTACTTTGCACACATTCGGATCCTTCCCAAGTGCTTCATAAAGATAAAATCCACCACCTCCTATCGCTACGATTCCGATAATCTTTTGCACCCACGCATTCAGTCCGATGATCAGGAATGCGTTTAGCCACGCAGCGATGAATAGATAATAGATTGCACCACTTATAAACAGGAACGTCCCACCAACCACCCAGATCTTTTTCATGTCTCGTGTGTTGATCAAAAGCGTAAGCAGCGTTATCAGAACCCACATTGCGCACGGATTAAATCCATCAAGGAATCCAAGTAGCAGAGAAAGAGCAGGTAGTGACATGAGAGTGAGATCTACTTCTCCGATTATCCAGAGATCAAGAACGTACTTGCTCAAATCCAGATCACAGTTTTCTGTACATGTCCCTCCGGCGGCACCAATAACATTCACTTCATCATCAATCTCAAGGAAGTCTCTAAAAGACATACATCCTTCTCTGGATTCACGGCAGTCATCCAAATATCCTTTCAATCTATTTCCTGTTTTTTCATCCTCATACCCCTGAGAAACTTTTCCGTCGATTATGATTGTTGGAACTCCCTGCCCGAGTGACGGTGCGCGCTCCTGAAGTTGCTTGAAAAATCTTTGGCTCTTAGGCTGCGTGATGTTTAAGTACTCCACTTCCCATTCATTTGCCTGCGCATACTCCTTGAAATCTTTGCAGTGAGGACAGCTGTTTTCTACAAATGCGACAATGTCTGCTCCGGGCACAGATTGGTACTGCTCGTCATCCAGAGATCCATCAAAAGCACGATCCGGAAATAGGAACGCAAGGACAACAGCGGGTAGGAGTGCAACTAAAAGAAATGGAGCGTATCGCTTCATAGATACAAAAGAAGAAAGTGCGGACATCTTACACACAAATACTTGCATAGAGAATGATTAAGAGTAGTTTTCTCCGTTATGAAGTTGGTGGACAGAATCAGTTCTAGCTCAAAGTTACCAGTACTCGATCTAAATGGAAATGAGGTTGGATTACATCGTTACATAGATACTCAAACAAGGCTTGGGGCAATGGCTGTAAGGGATCTTTTTAGTAATACGCTAACCGGTAAGATTCCAGATGAATATCCTGTAGATCTTATTGAAAGGGCATGTGATGTGGGTGCTATTTCAGGAGCAGAAACATGGAAGCAAATGACTCAGAATCGTCATGTTAAAGCAGTGCTCAACGACTGGATGAATCATTTTGCACTCTTCTTTGGAGCTATGACAAAGGAATGTCGTATCCCAATAGAAATAGCCACTAACCGCACAAAATGTTTTCAGGACTTACTCATAGGACATGTACACCATATGCAGGATATTTGGCGTGAGCATGCTTGGGGGAAAGGCAGGCATAGAAAGCGAAGAAGGAGAAGGAGGCAGCTAAGTCCAGACGAAGAATTGGATCCTGCCAGAGCATGGAAAAGTCTTGAGTGGCAGGAGCCACATTATGTTCAGGAAGGTGGAGGATCTCAAATGAGACATCTCAGGCAGGATGTGTTAATCCCGCACGTAGTTCCTCAGGACAATGGAAAGATGCCAAAGTTAGTGCTGAATTCGGATCACATGACAGTAGAACCTTTTATGCTGCCGCTTGTTCAGTACATGAATCGGCCGGATAAGGTGGAGTAATGATCACTGATTTGGCTATTGATACATTTGTGTAAGCTCTATTACGTAGAATGCAAGAATCTCTTGCCATACTCGAAATATTATGTACAATCACTGAAATATCATGACTGACGCGAAGCCCATCCTCCCGGCCTCAGTGAATAGCAAAGACTTCGTCATAGCGACGCTAGGGAGCCACAGCGCGCTTCAGATTCTCAAAGGAGCACGGGATGAAGGAATGAGGAATCTTGTTATCTGTAAGAAGGGTCGCGAGAAGCCGTATCAAAGTTATGATGTTGCAGATGAGATCATAACTATTGATGACTGGTCAGATTGGAATGAGGCACTCGAGGAGGAGCTTATCAAAAGAAATGCAATTGTTATTCCTCATGGATCCTTTATTGCGTACATGGGACATGAACGTGTCTCGAAGATGAAGTCGATGTACTACGGAACAAAAGAAATACTCAAATGGGAATCAGACAGGGGACTAGAAAGACAGTGGTTGGAGAAGTCGGGGATCAAGCTACCGAGGATTTTTGAGAAACCGGAAGACATAGATAAGCCTGTCATTGTAAAGTTTCACGGGGCGAGCGGGGGATTCGGATACTTCATCGCAAAGACTCCGGAACAGTTCTATGAAGTCAAAAACCGCAAGTATCCCGATCAAAACGATTTTGCGATTCAGGAGTACATAGTTGGTGTTCCTCTTTATGTGCATTACTTCTATTCGCCTGTAACAGGTGAGCTGGAGATTATGAGCTTTGATAAGCGTTACGAATCTAATGCAGACTCAATTGGACGGATTAAAGCAGAAGATCAACTCGCAGCTAACATACATACGAGTTATACGATTGTAGGAAACATACCAGTTGTTGTAAGAGAATCACTGCTCCCGCAGTTCTTTGAAATGGGAGAGAGAGTTGTGGAGCAGAGCAAGAATCTCTGTGGTCGCGGACTCTTTGGTCCGTTCTGTCTGGAAACAATCGTCACACGAAAGCTTGAAGTGTATGTATTCGAGATAAGCGCAAGAATCGTTGCGGGAACAAACCCGTTCGTCGAAGGATCTCCTTACACTGCTCTCAAGTACGATGTGCCAATGAGCACAGGACGCCGAATTGCTCGTGACATTCGTGAGGCAATTGAGGCAGGCAAGCTTGATGAGGTTCTGGGGTAGGAGTGTTTTTTTAAAAAGGATCTACTACACTGCACTTATGGATATTAGTTCCATCCTTTCCGGCTACAATCTCGAAGCTCTATCAGTTGGAGTACTTGGGGGTCACAGTGCGCTGGATGTTTGTCATGGAGCTAAGAAGGTCGGATTAAAAACGGTGTGCCTTGCTCGCAAAGGAAGGGAACAAACTTATGAGAAATACTACAGAACGAGGGAAAAGGGAAAAGGTGGAAGGGAAAAAGGGTGTATTGATGAAGTTATTATCAAGGATCAGTTCAGTGATGTACTTAACGAAGATGTGCAGGAACATTTGCGGGAACTTAATACTGTATTTGTGCACAACAGATATTTCTGGGTTTATTTTGATGACTTCTCGAAAGTAGAGAATGATTTTCATGTTCCAATCTACGGGTCACGAACTTTGCTGAAGCTTGAGGAGCGTGATCAGCCATACAATCAGTATCATCTTCTAAATGATGCAGGCATCCGCATTCCGAGAATCTATCAGAAGCCGGAAGACATAGATCGCCCTGTTCTTGTAAAGGCAGCGGAAGCAGAGCGTGAGTACGAACGAGCATTCTTCATTGTAGGGAGCAAAGAAGAGTGGGAGATGGAAGGATCACGATTGGAGGTTGAGGGAAAAGTACATGTGGACTGGAAGAATGCGACGATTGAAGAATTCATTGTAGGTGCACCGGTGAACTTCAATTACTTCTACTCACCACTTACCGGAGAGCTTGAATTGATGGGAACTGATACAAGGCGACAGACAAATCTTGACGGGTTCCTCCGCATGACTGCCGCTGATCAGACAAAGGCATTGCAGCATGTTTCCATGAAGATGATTGAGACAGGGCACACAGCCTGCACCGTGAAAGAATCAATCCTAGAAAAGGCTTTTGATCTCGGAGAAAAGTTTGTTAAAGCAACTCAGAATCTACCGAGTGAACTGGATCCTTCCGGAAAGGGGATAGTTGGACCGTTTGCTTTGCAAGGTGCGGTTGTTGCTGAAGATGGGAAGGAAAACATCGTAATCTTTGATGTATCGTTGAGAATTCCGGGTTCTCCTGGCACATTCTCAACGCCATATTCTCGTTATCTGCACGGAGAAGCCATGAGTGTGGGGGAGAGAATTGGTATTGAGATCAAGTCTGCTGTTGATAGTGGGTCCTTGGAGAAGATCGTGACGTAAAATCGTTGGTTTCTTATCCAAGTAATTGCGCAGATACTTGGATAGATATACCATGTATTTATGGCAGTGAATTACCGCAAACTGGAAAAACAACTCAAGGCAGTATCCAATGCTCGGAGACTCTACATCCTTGCATTTCTTAAGAAACAGAAGGGGGCAACTGTTGGTGAGATCGCAGAAGCAGCACGTTTGAGCGGAGAAGGAGCATCACAACATCTGCGAATACTGAAAATGGCAGGAATTGTAGAACATAGGAAACGGGGGCTTTATGTAAATTATCGCCTTTCTCTAAAGCAAGAAGAGCCAGTGAAGAAAGTATTAAGTTTGCTTTAGTAGACGCAGAATCCACGATACAATAGTAATTGGCCGTGGGGCTGTAGCTCAGTTGGCTAGAGCACCGCGTTTGCAACGCGGGGGTCAAGGGTTCGATTCCCTTCAGCTCCACCATCCTTCGCGAAGCGAAGGGTGCCAACCGTAGTCCCCTGGATTCGGTTGTTAAAGAAATTGCAGGTTGCTTCGGCTTCGGATGGCGAGCCAATCAGGGGCGAAGGTTGGCTAATCGAGTATGGTTGACAAGCCACTAACAATTAGTCCATCAAATCCAGTGACAGAGTTTTAAATTTGGCTATAGTGAGCCACTTTCATTTAGGAAATGGTAGAAATTGCAAATTATGCAGACAGGCACGAGGGACCGGTTATGGATCTTTATGAGAGGACGTGGAAGACAGTGGAAAGAGATGAGTATGATTCAAAGCCCATGATGGAACTGATTCAGAGGGGGAGAATATTTGTTGCGATGAAGATTAGAAGGTTGATTGGATTCGGAGCTTGCATCAGGATGTCAGATGCCGATGATTGTGGTGGTGAGACGCCTTTCTTGGATAATGTGAATAACACAATAACGTGGGCTAAAAATCCCGATTGGCGTGCAGATGTTTTAAGATGGCTTGGAGGCAAAGTAGATCAGTATGGTTGTGGGGAAGCAGTTGTGCGTTACTACGATAACGCTTTTCTGCGTGATACTGATCAGATGACTGGCGATGATTTCAATCTTTCAACTATTGCAGTTGAGGAGGGGCATCGATCAGAAGGTACTGGGACACAACTCACTCAAAGTATGATTGATCATGCAAGATCAGAAGGGGCATCTGCAATGTTTTCTGCATGTTGGATGGGTGGTGACTACGCATGTTTGCTTGGCAAGCAAGGATTCAAACCAGTCATGCTGATGGGACCGCGATACTCTGATGGTAATGCAGCTAAATATATGGGAAGACGATTGAGGAAGAATTCCTAAAACACATCCGACACTCCCAAATCTTCATTAATGTTTGTGAAGAATAGTCGTAATGGATAAAAGAAAACTGCTTCTGTGCCCGTGAGGGATGCAATGGACCAGAAGAGGATGAGAATGGCAGTAAGGATTATGAAGTTGTAGTTCCCTCCAACAAAGTGCATCCATTCAGGATCTCCAATCATGTCACCGACCCTCTCACGATACTTGATCATCGCGGCAGACAGAATGATTCCCATGATGCTTACAATAAATTTCATACAGTGATCTAGTTTACACTGAGTCGAGCTCCTTTTTAACGTCATCTTTCGACTTGGCACCAATAAAGTTGCCGGCAGGCTCACCGTTCTTAAAGATGATGAAAGTAGGAATGCTCATAACGTTGAATTTAGCAGGTGTCTCTGCGTTTTCATCAACGTTCATTTTTACTATCTTAACTTTCCCTTCATATTCCTCTGCAAGCTCTTCAACTATCGGCATCATAGATTTACATGGACCACACCATGGTGCCCAAAAATCAACTAATACAGGAATATCAGATTTGATCACTTGTTCTTCGAATTCTGCGTCTGTTACTGGTTGAGCCATATCAATTAAAGGGGAAAGTGGTACGTAGTATACGATGGCAATCAGGCGTGTTCCAATTGCATTACTAGTTTAGTTCCCTCCCAGTATCTCTTTTGTGATTTTTTTCCCAATTTCAACGGCTGGTTGTCCATATGGATCAATCCTATAAAGCTTTCCGAGGAACACGACTTCTGTGAGGAACAGGAAGAATAATTGACCAAGATGATATTCATCCACTTTTCCAAGCGTAATTGTGATGTGCGGCCTCTTTGCTTTTGTGAGTGCCTGGCTAGTTCCTGTGTAACACGCATCCAATAGTTCACCGAACTCTTTCCCTGCAACGTACTTGAAGGTCTCTTCTACTTCATTGGGTACGCTGATCGACGGCTTCTGCGCTTCGCGGATGAAGATGTGCCAGCACTTTCGCGGGCCTGCCATCCATTGTTGTAGTAGAGAGTGCTGATCCTGTGTACCGATTGCAGCAAGCGGAATCGGATTGTAAGTTTCCACTTTTCCGAGACTCTCTGCTACGAGTTGCTGGTTCCACCGTGAAGCGGATTCAAGTCTCTGTGAGTATGGCATTATCACCCTAATCGGATAGTTACGCTTTGTGTCTAAAATAAACTGAACACACGCTAGAAGCGCAGCCGGATTCTCATCCAGAACATTCTTCTGGCAGAGCGTATCTATCTCTTTAGCACCGCGCTGGAATTCATCAATATTCCCTCCGAGTAACCCAAGCGGGAGAAGTCCTATTGGTGTAAAGATCGAATACCTTCCTCCAACATCAGAAGGAATGGGTAACATCCGAATCCCATTGTCCAGACAGAACATTCTCAGTTTACCTTCCCTTGGGTCAGTTAAAGCCACGATGCGCTCAGGCGCTTTCTCGCCCATTGCATCCTTCAGTTTCTGGTAACAGAGGAAGAAGACGCTCATAGGCTCAAGTGTTCCTCCGGATTTACTTGCAACAACCACTAGTGTGTTTTTCCAGTCGATCAATTCCATGTACATGCTCAATATCGCCGGATCAATAGTATCAAGTAGTATGAATTCAATAGTATCCAATCCTTCATATGCTTCCTGTATTACTTTCGGACCAAGTCCGGATCCGCCAATACCAATCCACACAACTGTTTTAATTTTTTCTTCCTTCGCACGGGTAACAACATCCTTAACCTGTGCAGTCACACGCTGGTTGTAAGGATCCATCGTCCAAGCATGTTGCCCTTTCTCACGTTCCTTCAACCAGTCATCAACGTATCTTCTCATAGATGTCCTCATAGCTGTCATCTCCTGGTCCGGAATACCACGTGACGGAGTAATTGATTTTGCGAGTACCCCGGTGATATCGAGCTGAAGCATAGTAGTAGGGGTTGTGGTCGCCCCAGTATAGCGAAAATCAGAGACTGCGGATAGCGGCAGCTACGCGATCCTCTGTAGTTTCCAGCTCCTCAGGGAGTTCCTTGAGGGCATGCAGGATGCTGCCTGTATCGTATCCTAAGTTCTTGAGAGCAGCTATGGCATCCTGATCCACGTTTCTCTTCTGGATGCCAACTGCACCAAAAATTTGAGGATCATCTTCCGCTAGTGCCTTAAGATCAACAAGAAGTTTTTCCGCAGTCTTCTTTCCAATGCCTTTTACTGATGTGAGCATCCCCGCATCCTGAGATTCTACTGCCTGAAGAATAATGTTGCGTGGGACACTGCAGAGTTCCAATCCGAGCTTTGGTCCAACACCGGCCAGCGCAATGAATGCTTCAAATAAACTCCGACTCCCACGATCCAGAAATCCAAACAGATCAAATCGGTCCTCCCTAATGTAGCTTGAGATCCATAACGTATGCTCCTTTCCTTCTTCCAGTGCTTCCCAAATATCCAAGGGTACTGAAACTTGGTAGCCCACACCATTTACATCAACTGTTACTTCACCAGGAGTAAGCCTGTATACGGAACCACGTAGAGAAGCGATCATAGGAATGGATTATAGCGATCTGAAGCAGAGGGAACCAGAATAAGGAATTTGGAAGTACTCAGCCAATCAGCGGCAATGAGAGTGATTTGTTGCAAGCACTGTTCCGCGACCATTTTCTACTACTATTTCGTATTTTCTCTTCCATTCATCACGTGTTATTCCCCAAATATATAGTCCGGCTAAATGCTCCAAGAGAATTGTACATGCTCTGTCAGCAATCTCATTGTACTCTTCGTTGGTGAATCTGTTTCGTCCGTAAGGAGGTCTCATGAAGAAGCTGGATAGTTCAGGCATGAATTGTTTTCCTGCATGAACGGGGATACATCGCTTCCAGAGAAAAAACAGGCTCTTTGCTTTCTCTAAGCACTTCCACAATGTCGTAGTACTCTTGGTAGTATTCTGTTTGAGGATAAAAGAATAAGTAATTAACAAACTTGGGAAAGACCATCAACAACTGAACAAACAGTAACCCGCACATAATTAACATGGTTATTTCACGTGTTTTCTTTATCAAATCACAGAAATAATCGGCAATTAACACTATGCAGAAAATTCCGAATGCTAAAGCGGGACCAGTTGATGTTATGTAGTAGTAGAAAAAATTTGTAGAAAGAAAAATCGATACAAGAACAATCCCGGTCATTGCAGCAGCTAATAGTGACAACCGTTTGTCATTCAGTAGGTGCGCCGAAAGTAATCCAAGGCATCCAAGAGATAAAACCAATCCATCTGGATAGCTACCATAAGCAAATAACATTCCTATTCTACGAATCCTATCCATTCCTCCTCTCTGAAACTGGTCTAAAACAATTTGCTGGAATGAGTTTTCGAATATTAAAAAATAAATAAGTATCAATGATCCTGTTATCAGTCCTAAAAAAGCATAATCTCCAAACCGTTTCCATTTATCTA
This sequence comes from uncultured Candidatus Peribacteria bacterium, assembly GCA_964443095.1. GTDB lineage: Bacteria > Patescibacteriota > Gracilibacteria > Peribacterales > Peribacteraceae > CAYUBO01. The sequence goes on from CAYUBO010000039.1 coordinate 9,187, forward strand.
TTCTGCTTTTCTGAATAAATGTATCGGCAAGACCGATGAAAAACATAAAAAATGTTAAAGGCAGAAAAAGGAATCCGGAACACACTGCAATCAATCCCTGAATTGAAACCCCATAAGATCTTTTTTGTAATGTGGTTGCAAATAGGAAATAGATAATGAAGGTGTTGCCTATTTGCCTCAAAGCAGGAAAGCGAAAATCGGTATATACCATCCCAAAAAACAACATATAAAACAGCACTGCGAATATTGCAGCTGCACCTCTTGGATTTATTCTTTTCAGGAATAAGAACAGAACAATTATTCCACTTGTATTAAATAGAAGACAAATGAGTCTGATGTAATAGACATCAGAAAATATT
>CAYUBO010000040.1:0-3298 GCA_964443095.1 uncultured Candidatus Peribacteria bacterium
ATACGATTCACCTCTATCGATTGATCTGCTTACAGTGAGTCCTCCACCACTTCTAAAGTAATCGTCCGGATGAGGAGCAGGATTTATAAATTTGTTTCTGAAGTAGTCATCAACTCCGGTTGGGGAGTATATTCCTTCACCAATTTTCTTCTGCACGTTTCCCTCGCATCCTCTTCTGTATACACGAGTGCTTTCACGGTCGTCATCACCATCCACACTGACTCGAAGTCGTATAACATCACCGTCACGTACTGAACTACGCGGACGAACTCTAAGACGTAGTGTGCGAGAACTGTTTCGTGTCACAGTTAAATTCGTCCATGAAACTTGATCTCTACCGATACTATGGCCACCGTTTGATGCGCTAACGAATGTTGTATCCGGATCCAAAAATGCACGGACATCCGTATTATCATTTGCATTACCAGTAGTCATGATTCGAATTTCATACTCAATGTCACCATCCAGACACACATCAAAAGGATCTGGATCATCCTGAATGGATACTGTTGATGCGAAAGCTGTCACTGGCATTAGGAGTGCAGCGGTGAAACCCAGAGTAATTCGTAGTAGGGGAGTCCTCATGTTATAGACAGAAGGGTAAAATTATTGCAGAGCAACAAAGAACTGTCAATTTGATATAACATAAGACAGAAACTGCACTGTACTGTATAGAATCGTCTATTGGAGCGCAGATTTACAGGAAGAACCTTCTTCCGACAGCCCCTCCAATACCTACTCCCGTAAGGATAATTGTCATTGAAGTAAGAAGCACAAAGAGTGTAGTGCCTGCTTCAGTATCCGGAACAATAGCTGCTGTTACTGGTTTCACGAAGCCCTTGGCCTGTTCGTAGGCTCTATCGAATCCACTTAGACCGGTTTGCGGAAGCTGACCTATAATTCCGATTGTTGCAGTTGTCCGCTGCTCGGGGAATTCTTTGCTCTTCGCAATTGCTACGTTTCTGATTATATCTCCGTGCTTGAGGTTTGGTCCAAGCTTCACTTTGTATCGAATGAACTTCGTTGCATTTCTAGAGAGTGATCCAACGGCCCATGAAAGTCTGTTGCCCTCTTCCTTTCCTCCACCTGCGTCCACAATAGTGACACTGGTTGGATTTTGTATGACGTCTTCTATTACCACTCCTGTGAAGTCCTTATCTCCGGTGTTTCTGAGTGTAAGCGTGTACATCACTGTGTCACCAGGTTGAGCTTCTGATCTGTCAACATTCTTTGTAAACGATACTCCTGATCCTCGTGGAATTATAACTCCACCTCCGCCTCCGCCACCTCCGCCACCGCAATCCCTTCGGCGTACACGTGTACTTTCACGGTCGTCATCGTTTCCACCGCTTACCCTCAGACGAAGAATGTCTCCGTCTCGTACTCCTGAGCGAGGTCTTACGCGCAAGCGAACTGTTCTAGTTGAGCCCTCACTTACTGACATGTTGTCCCACTGTACTTCATCACGTCCTCTGCTGGTTCCATTGTTTGAGGCAGTAATGAATGTGGTATCTGGGTCAAGGAAGGCAATGAGATCAAAACTTCCGCTTGATCCTCCGAATGAACTAAGTCGAATTTCGTACTCAATATCATCGTTCGTACACACGTTCACCGGGTCCGGATCATCACGTATATCAATAGATACTCTTCCGTCTCCGTCACCATCACCGTCTCCGTCACCATCTCCGTCACCACCACTGTCGCGAACACGTGTAGTTTCAGTATCCGAATCTGTGTCGGTTGCTGTAGTTACCTTCGCTGTTGCACTCAGTGTGTCACCATCGTCCACGCTGCTATCTGGACAGACGTTCACGGCAACGCTTCTACCGGATACCGGAATATCGATGTTATTCCAGATCACCTTGCCATTGCTCTCGGTTCCTCCGTTGGATGCTGATTGGAGATCAGTGTCGTTATCCAGATCCAGTTCTATGTCCGCATCTTCGATTTCTGAAGTAGTAAGGTTGAGAACGGTAATTGTGTAGTCGTAACACTCATCCGTATCAATAGGATCATCTGAATCAGCGAGACTGATTGAGATGTCTTCATCGACGCTATCACACGTGAACCGTATGGAGACTTCGTCTTCATCATTATCCTGATTAGGATCGCCCTGTGGTACAGCTTGCACGACTGCTTTGTTTACGAGCGTACGGTCTGTACATGAGCTAGGTCTTGGGACATCAAACGTGAGGAAGTACGTGATGTATTCTCCTTCATCAAGGTCAATATCATCACACACAACGTTTGAATTCTGGACAAAGCATCCGCTTGGTGATGAGCTGATAAATGTGAACTCATCCGGCATTTCGTCTCTGAATACCACATTTGTGGCGTCTTCCGGCCCGAGGTTCTTTACGTTCACCGAGCAGGTTACTTCACTGTTGAATGGCACTATAGATGGGCAGTACTTCCTGATTCGAATGTCAGATCCAGTTTGATCGCAGACATATGTATCAACTACTTCGCTCCACTCTGGGTCAAGATTATCTGCCCAGACGTCAGCACGGTTGCGGATTCTTGTACCGCAGGTTGCATTATCATCAATATCAAATACGAGGTCGTACACACGTAGCTCACCCGGTTGCAGGTCTTCAGTTTCACATCGTACCTGGTTTCCCTGAGTGTGTATCATACATCCTGGAGTGCTTGCACTCTCAACAAAAGTAAGGAAGTCAGGAATGTTATCTGTCACGAAGAAGTCGTGTGCTACTACAGGACTGTCGTTCCCGGCTTCAATACGATACGTTATGCGCTCGCCTGGATCTGCGGTTGATGGGCCTCTTTTAACAATCTTAAGTTCGCCTGATGGTGCGCAGTCAATTCTGGTTTCTTCCAGGTTACTGAATGCGAGATCAAAGTTGATTGCCCAAGCGAATACTTCGTTTTCGATCACGAAATCACAGATCGCAAAATCTTCTATTTCGAATGCCAATACGTAGAGATAAGTTTCTCCCGGAGAGAGATCCATTGGTCCACAGAAAATGTCGTTTCCGAATTGCTGACACCTAGGGTCGCTTTCATGTGGAAGGAACGTCATGAATGATGGCGCAGGAATTTCGTCGTATACGAATGAGTCGTATGCGTGCTCTGTGGTTCCATTCGTTACTCGGACTGTGTAAATCAGTTCGTCTCCTCGGCGTACTACAGACGGTCCGTTCTTGGTCACAGTCAATTTCTTTGCCTGACAATGAATATCAACATCTGCTGAGAAATCAAAGTTATTACTCAATGTTGTTTCAGGCGTGGACGAATTAACTAGTACTGAGATGTAGATAAATGGATTTGAACAGAAGAT
>CAYUBO010000040.1:3308-9541 GCA_964443095.1 uncultured Candidatus Peribacteria bacterium
CAGCTTTATCTTGAGTAGTACCACAGTCAACAGTTACTGAAGAAGAGTGATCAGTGTTATTTCCTGTAGAACTTTCCGGAGTGCTTGTGAGAACAGTGACACTGTTTTCAACAGATAATTCATTGCAGAAACTCTGTGTTGAAGGTGCCCTGAAAGTAATGTCAAATGAGTACGTTTCTCCCGGTGCAAGATCCGGAATACTTGTGCAGGATACGGTTGATCCGTTCGTACAGGTGGCGCCATTTGCGCTCTCAAAATGCATCTCAGATGGATCAATTGTGTCTATAACTTGAATAGTAGAAGCAGTAGCTGTGGCACTTGATGAGTTCTCAACAGTGATTGTGTAAGTCAGTGTTCCACCGGATCCAACACTAGACTGTGTAGTAGTTTTCTCAACAGTGAGGTCTGCAAGCGCGGTAACACCGCAATCGATTGTTACAGATGGGGCATCATCAGAATTATTTTGCAAAATACTTTCTGATGTTGAAGTTGAGACAGTTGCGGAGTTTTCTACTGATGACTCACTGCAGAATGTTGAAGATCCTGTAGGTGCCCTGAAGGTAACTGTGAATACGTGGCTCTGTCCCGGTGCAAGATCTGGAATACCTGTACAGGAGACAGTGGCTCCGTTTGTACAGTTAGCTCCAACTGCACTTTCGTAGCTCATTTCCGAAGGAGTGATAATATCAACTACCTGAATATCTTCTGCTGTTCCAGTTGCACTTAAATCATTAGTTACAATGAATGAGTAAGTAATACTTCCTCCTTCAGATACAACCGTTTGAGTTGTATCTTTTGTGATTGAAAGATCTGCTTCCAGTCCGCTGCAGTCAATTGGCACTGGTGGTGCTACAAAGGTATTGTCCGTGGTATTCGACTCTGCTGTAGTAGTAGAGGCTGTTACAGTGTTATTAACTTCTGATTCACTGCAGAATGTTTGCGTTGTTGGTGCTCTGAAGGTAATTGTGAAGGAGTAATCGGCACCAGGAGCAAGGTCCGGAATACCTGTGCAAGATGCAGCTGTGCCGTTTACGCAGGTCACGCCGGTCGCACTCTCGAAGCTCATTTCTGCAGGAGTGATGATATCGGTTACTGCGATGTTCTCTGCAATCGCAGTTGCGGAAACATTGTTTCTGACAATGATTGTGTAAGTCAGTGCTCCGCTTGCGGTCACTGAACTCTGCGCTGTTGATTTCTCAACAGAGATGTCAGCATCACCGGCGTTACAATCAATTGTGATTGATGGTGCATCGTCGTGGTTGTTTGAAGTAGAGCTTTCAGGTGTACTCGTTGTAACTGTTACAGCGTTCTCAATTGAAGGCTCACTGCAGAAGCTTATATCTGACGGTGTTTCGAAGGTGATGGTGAAGCTGTGACTCTCACCAGGTCCAAGGTCCGGAATGCCTGTACAGGAAACAGTTGAACCATTTGTACAGTTTGCACCATTCGCACTTGTGTAAGTCATTCCAGAAGGAGTGAAGATATCGGTGACTTGGATACTAGTTCCAGTTGCTGTTGCAGCAGGCGAATTGTGCACAAAGATTGAGTAGGTTACTGTTTCATTCAGTCCCACAACACTCTGTACGGTCTTTTTCTCAATAGTCAGGTCAGCAACCAGTGCACCGCAATCAATCGTGACAGAAGGTGCGTTATCTGAGTTGTTGGCTGTGATGGACTCTGCTGTCGTTGTTGTAACAGTTGCAGAGTTTTCTACGGATGGCTCACTACAGAATGTTGGGTCACTGGTTGGAGCTCTGAAGGTAACCGTGAATACGTGGCTCTGTCCCGGTGCAAGATCCGGAATTCCGTTACAGGTTACGTTTGTACCGTTTGTACATGTGGCACCGGTAGCACTCTCGTAGCTCATTTGAGAAGGAGTGATTATATCCGTTACTTCAATTCCTTCTGCAGTAGTTGTTGCAGTGGACTCATTTGTAACAGTGAAGACGTAAATTATGGATCCTCCGTCAGACACTGTTGTTGCACTGGTTGCCTTTGTAATGCTGAGGTCTGCCTCCAGATGGCTACAGTCAATTGGCAAATCAGGGGCATTTGCAGTGTTGTTTCCTGTTGTTGTTTCCGATGTAGAAGTGGAAACACTTGCAGTGTTAGATACATTTGGTTCACTACAGAAGCTAGTAGTTGTTGGCGAACTGAAAGTGATTGCAAAGGAGTGTGTTTCTCCCGGTGCTAGATCCGGAATACCACCACAGAAGACAGTTCCCATTGTGGAGACACAGCTTGCCCCAATCACACTCTCGTAGGTCACTTCAGACGGAGTGATGTTGTCTGTAACTTGAATGACTGATGCAGTTGCAGTTGCAGATGATAGGATCTCAACTTCAATCGTGTAGGTAATAGTATTTCCTGCTATGACACTGCTTCCAGTTGTGGTCTTCGTAATTGTCAGATCTGCTACGAGATTGCTACAGTCAATTGGGACTGGCTGCGCGTTGTATGTGTTGTCTCCAGTATTACTCTCCGGAGTACTTGTAGAAACAGTAACAGAGTTGTTAGCTTCTGATTCACTACAGAATGTCTGAGTGGTTGGTGCTCTAAAGGTAATGGTGAACGTGTAGTCATCACCTGGGTCAAGATCTGGAATACCGGTGCAGTTAACCGCATTTCCATTTGTACAAGTCGCTCCTATTGCACTCTCGTAGTGCAATTCAGTTGGAGTTATGATATCGACGACAGAGACATCTTCTGCAGTTACGGGTGAAGCACCGTGGTTTGACACTGTAATGGAGTAGGTGAGTGTTCCACCTGCCTGCACAGAACTTTGAGTTGTGCTCTTAACAACAGTTATGTCAGCTTCCTGAGCCGTGCAGTCGATATCAACACTTGGTGCAGAATCACTGTTATTCGTTGTCGAACTTTCAGGAGTAGTTGTAGATACAGTTACAGAGTTTTCTACAGAAGGCTCACTACAGAATGTTTGCGTTGTAGGCGCCCTGAAGGTGATTGTAAATATATGGTCTGCTCCCGGAGCAAGATCCGGAATTCCGTTACAGGATACGCTAGAAGTACCGCTGCAAGTCGCTCCGACTGCATTCTCGTAGGTCATTTCAGACGGCGTGATCACATCACTAATTGTGATATTCTCAGCGTCTGCTGTAGTGCTTGCAGAGTTACTCACTGTGAATGTGTAAGTCACAGCTCCTCCCTCAGCTACTGATGTTTGAGTCGTGGACTTTTCAATAGTCAGATCTGCTACGAGATTACTGCAGTCGATCGAGACTGATGGTGCGTCATCACTATTATTCGTTGTTGAACTTTCAGGAGTAGTAGTCGAAACAGTCACCTCATTTTCAACAGTAGCATTACTGCAGAAGCTCTGTGTTGTTGGAGCCCTAAAGGTGATCGTGAATGTGTGGTTTGCACCAGGTGCAAGGTTCGGAATTCCGCCACAAGAAACGGTATTTCCGTTTGTACAAGTCGCTCCGATTGCACTCTCGTAAGACATTTCAGTTGGTGTGATTATGTCTGTAACTGAAATGTTGTTTGCGGTCGCGAGTGCACTCGAAGAGTTTGTAACTTCAATTGTGTAGGTAAGTGTTCCCCCTGCTTGAACTGTGCTCTGGCCCGTAGTCTTCTCAATTGTCAGGTCAGCCTGCAAGTTGCTACAGTTAATGTCTACAGAAGGAGCATTGTCAGTGTTATTTCCTGTAATGCTTTCCGGGGTGGTTGTGGAAGCTACTGCAGTGTTTTCGACAGTGGAAGTGCTGCAGAATGCCTGGTCTGAGGGTGCTCTGAAGGTAATTGTGAAGGAGTAATTGGCGCCGGGAGCTAGATCTGGAATTCCTGTACAAGAGACAGTGGCTCCGTTTGTACAGTTAGCTCCAACTGCACTCTCATAGCTCATTCCTGATGGTGTGATGGTATCTGTCACTGAGATGTCCTCAGCAGTAGCTGTTGCACTAGACAAGTTTTCAACCTCAATTGTGTAGGTCAATGTTCCGTTTGCTTGAACTACGCTCTGTGCGGTTGTCTTTTCAATTGTAAGATTTGCTTCCAGATTACTACAGTCGATTGCAACTGAGGGTGCATCATCATCATTATTATTAGTAGAGCTCTCTGGCGTGGTTGTAGATACGGTTACTGCGTTCCCAACAATAGATTGACTACAGAAGTTCTGATCTGATGGTGCCCTGAAAGTAACTGTGAAGGAGTGGTCGGCACCAGGTGCGAGATTCGGAATTCCATTACAAGTTACATTGTTTGTACCAGAACAGCTTGCTCCAACTGCACTCTCAAATGTCATGCCATTGGGCGTAATGACGTCATCAACCACTATTCCTTCAGCAGTTGCCTGAGCACTTGAAGAGTTTGTTACTTCAATTGTGTAAGTGAGTGTTCCGCCTGCCTGAACTGAGCTCTGAGATGTGGTCTTCTCAATTGTCAGGTCAGCATTGTAATTACTGCAGTCAATGAATACAGGTGGAGAGTAATCAGTCATTTTACTTGTTCCCACTAAAGGAGTTGATGTTGAGAGAGTTACTTGGTTATCAACTCTATCCAATGCACAAAATGCAGGGGTAGTTGGTGCTCTGAAGATCATTGTGAAGCTGTACGTTGAGTTTCGTGGAAGGTCAGGAATATTCCAGCAGGAGATATTTGGATTTTGAGTACATGTTGCACCCACCACTGTTTCCAGAGTCATGTCAGCTGGATCAACAATGTCTGTGAGGGTCAGGTCCTCTGCAGTTATATCCGACTCGGGGAAGCTATGGATTATGATGGTGTAGGTAATGGTTCCACCCGGAACAACTGTACTGAGTGGCTGTATGTACTTCTGAATAGTAAGACGCACCTCTGGTGTAGCTGCTTGCTGTTGAGCAAAGCTTGGCATTGCCATGCTGTATGAGAGCACTTCACCCTCACCTTCCGCCATGGAATCCAGCGCTAACCTATCGCTAACTGTGTCTTCAGGAAGATTGCTGCAATCAATTGCAACAGACGGCGCAGTACTGCTGTTGTTTCCTGTGCTGATCTCTAAAGTGCTGGTGGTGACAGAAACATTATTTTCAACGGTGGAATTACCACAGAAACTTTTCGTCTCCGGCGCTCTGAATGTCACTGTAAATGTGTGATCTTCATCAGGTTCAAGATCCGGAATACCTGTACAAGAGACAGTCGGTCCGTCTGTACAGTTAGCTCCCTTTGAGCTCTCAAAAACCATTTCTCCGGGCAATATGATGTCCGTCACTTCAATGTCTTCAGCTGTCACCTGAGCCCTTGAAGAGTTTGTGACAGTGACTGAGTAAGTTAATGTTTCGTCTGCCTGCACACTTCCCTGTGTAGTGTTCTGTTCAATTATCAGATCTGCACGAAGGTTGCTGCAGTCGGTAGCCACACTCTGTGCTTCTGCATCATTATTACCCGTATCATTCTCTTTAGTAGTTGTAGTTACAGAAACATCATTCTCAACAGTGGAATCGTCGCAAAAGCTCTGATCTTCCGGCGCTCTGAATGTAATTGTGAAGCTGTAGTATTGCCCCGGGGCAAGATCCGGAATTCCGTTACAAATGACGTTTGATCCATCTGTGCAGTTTGCTCCATTTGCATTCTCGAAGGACATCTTTGATGGATCAATTGAATCTGTTACTTCAATGTCTTCTGCAGCTACCTCTGCACTTGAGGAGTTGTATACTGTGATGATGTAAGAAAGTGTTTCACCAGCTTGCACAGTATCCTGCATGGATTCCTTTTCAATCGTCAGGTCTGCCTTAAGGTCACTACAGTCAATATCCACACTCTGAGCTTCTGTGCTGTTATTAGATGAATAATCTTCGTTTGTAGTTGTAGTTACAGAAGAAGAACTCTCAACTGTGGAATTACTGCATAAGTTCTGAGTTATCGGAGCTCTGTAGGTTACTTTAAATTTGTAATCTTCTCCCGGAGAAAGATCCGGAATTCCTTCACAAGTTACAATCGATCCATCTGTGCAGTTTGCTCCATCTGAGCTCTCAAATTGCATTTCAGTAGGATCAATTGAATCTGTTACTTCAATTCCTTCAGCAGTTGCAGTAGCACTTGAAGAATTAGTTACAGTTATTGAATACGTGACTGTATCTCCTGCTTTTACTTTATTCTTGGTTGCAGACTTTTCAATTGTCAGATCAGAGTAATAATTACTGCAGTCAATTGTGACAGATGGTGCATCATCAGAGTTATTTGCTGTAGATGCTTCGGAACTACTTGTTATTACTGAAACAGAATTTTCGACTACT
>CAYUBO010000041.1:0-5633 GCA_964443095.1 uncultured Candidatus Peribacteria bacterium
CGAAGGGCATTCCTGATAGAAGTACACAATCGCTACCGGGATCACACTCTTCAACATGATGAGCATCACTGTAAACAGTTCCATCACCGCACCAAATCTCACACGTTCCATTTTGGCACCTGTATCCCGGATCGAAATTACAGTGTCCATCACAGCCAGAGCTTGCTCCATTCTGCCCAAGACCTAAATCACACTGTTCCTGAGGACGATGCGTAATGCCATCGCCACATTTTTCAATCTCACAATTCTCATTGCATCCATCAAAATTAAACGTTTTGCATTGGCCACCAAAACAGTCTCCCGATGTGCAGTACTGTCCGTTCTTTGGACCACTCTGACAGTTATTATTCACGCACTGACCAAGAATGCAGTGTCGCTGAAATTGAGGTGGGATACATGGCTGTCCCATATTCGGTCCTGAAATACACTGACCCATCACAAGATTGCAAGTTCCACCATTGCACATCCGATTAAATTCATCCTGTGAATAAATAAGACAAGGACTTCCATCACCACTGCACATTGCCCCGTCATCACATTCTTCTAACCCCTCAGGAATCATATTCCCGCAAGTGGGATTTCCCTGAAGAAGAGAGGCTTCCTTACTTGGACTATCGGAAGGGGTCCACCTGTTAACCACAGCAACAGAGATGCCTACAAAGATCAACATCATCGTTAGCCGACGCACAGGCATATTATGGCCCATATTAGAGCTAACTTTACCAGTTTGGCTGATGTTAAATGATTTTCTGCACTTGCTGATTTGATCTGTTCATGTTTATGTGTGCTTCAATGAAACGATTATTTCTTGTTGGCCTCATATCTATTTCTTTGAGCGGATGTGATCAATTGAAAAAAGATGATCGCCATCCTCTGGTGCAAAATGTGATGCCTTCTTACGAAGCAGCTGAAAAATGGTTTCTGGAAAGCATAAGAGACAAAGGACTCTTCCGTTACACGTATTTTCCAAAGACTGATGAGTACCCCAGTAAGAACAATGCTATACGACAGCTGATGGCTGCAAGACTTCTTGCTGAAATGAGTAATGAGAATTCCAAACTGCTACCACTTCACAGGAAAAATATTTCTTTCTATCTTAAGAATTGGTACAAGGAAAATGATGAGATTGGATACGTTCACTACAGCAAAAAATCTAAGTTGGGAGCAAATGCAATGCTTCTAAGAGCACTTGTATGGAGCCCAGACTTCGAAGAATACGAAGATAAAGCGAAAAAACTTGCTGATGGAATTCTGTCTTTGATGGATGAGAATGGAGCATTCATGCCGTTCTTGATAAAACCTGACTATGATTACGATCCAGACTATCTTCTCACGTTCTACTCTGGCGAAGCACTGGTAGCACTTGTTGAGTACTACGAAAAAACTAAGGATGAAAAATATTTGAATGCGGCTATTAGATCACAGGAATACTACATTGATCGGTATGTTATTAATCTCGCAGACAACTACTATCCTGCCTATGTTCCATGGCACACAATCTCATTAAACAAGCTCTGGAAAATAACCGGAAATGATATTTTCAGCGAGTCGATCTTCATACTGAATAACAAGTTACTTGAGACTCTTGATAGAACTAATTACATCGGACGTTTCTATAATCCATCTACACCTCAGTACGGCTCACCGCATATTTCTTCCGACGGTGTGTATACGGAAGGACTTGCGTATGCACTGGAGATTGCGCAGCTAAAGGGCAATCAATATTTACAGGAAATTTACCTGCAAGCACTTACACTTGCCGTTCAAAACATCAAATCACTCCAGTACAACAAAGAGAATACTGCTAGATTCAAGAGGCCGGATAGGGTAATTGGTTCATTTAGAAAACATGTTGATGGAACTAGTACACGCATTGATAACGTTCAGCACATTATGGATGCGTACCGAAAGTTGATGGATATACTCTAAGGCTTCTTTTTCTTTTTACGCCATGCAAGCCCTGCTCCTGCTCCCGCTGCAATTACCAATGCAATGGCCGGCCCTGTTTCCCCTACCGGTCCTTGCGATTGAATGATTGGAAGCATTTGGGCAACAGGTAACTGGTACCGTGAATACTGAGTTGTTGGTGCTCGTGGAATATTCATAAGCTGCTGCATCATTAACGGTGAAGGCACTGTTGGCTGAGGCATAATAGGAGGCCTTGTTGGTTGCGCAGGAACCGGAACAGGTTGCACCGGGATCGGCTGCTTTGGAATTGGTGGTGGAGATTTAACTTCTTGCACTTTTAGAATTGATTTTTCAGATGAAGAAGATGGGCTTCTTCTTTTCTTAGAAGACGCCTGTTTTGAACTAACTTCTTTTTTCTCCTTCTTTTTTCTCTTGATGATATCCAAAGCTACTTCCGTACTCTCATATTCTTCCGCAGCCAGCTTTTCTTCAATACAACCAGATGAACATCCATCTCCGGATGTGATATTTCCATCATCACACCCCTCAATGCTATCTACAATTCCATCTCCGCAAAGCGGGAACGTGCAATCTGTTCTGCAACGATCCGGAATCTCATCGCTGTTCCCTGTTCCTTGATCACACTCCTCTCCATTCTTCCAGTCGACAACAAAATCTCCGCAGACAGGGAACATGCAATTTGCTCTGCACGTGTTTGAATGAATATCGGAATTACTGTCTCCATCATCACATTCCTCATCGGCATCAACTGTTCCATCTCCACAGAAAGGTGCAGATTCATGAATATCTTCTTCAGCTACCTCGTTGGAAGCAGCCGTTCGAGGCTCCGATGAGCCCTCAGGCTCCTGAGGAGAAGAAATTATATTTGTCTCAGGGACATAAGAGGGTGAAGGCTCAGGTGGTGGCGGCGGGGGTGGAGTAGGAGCCTTAGATGATGCCTGAGATGGCGGAGGTGGAGTTGCAGATGAAACAGCTTTCTTTGCAGGCGAAGAAGAAACTGGTTTTACTGGAACAGGATCTTCTTTTTCATTTCCACAACGGCAGCTATCCAAATTACATTTGGATCCAATTGGACAAGCGAATCCAAACTCACATTGTTCTCCCGGATCTATGGTTCCATTGCCGCAGAATGCTTCTTCTTCTGTACAAGAACATTTTGTATAGTTGCAATTCTTTCCTTCGTCACACACATACGTCATTTCACATTTCTCTTTCCTTCCTAAGCGGCCATCTCCACAGAACCATTTCTTCTCGACACATGTGCAATTTGAAAACAGGCAATTGGACCCTGGGAGACAACTGAATCCATATTCACACTGTTCCCCTTCATCCAGTTTTCCATCTCCACAGAACGATTGGATGGGTACACACGCACAATCCCGATAGTCACAGGTTTGGCCAATGAGACACTCAACACCAACGTCGCATCCTTCTCCAGCATCAACCACTCCATTTCCACACAATGGCGGTTTCTTTACGCACGTACAATCAAGATAATTACATGAGTGCTTTGTACACTCTGTTCCAACTTCACACTCTTCTCCGGAAGAGACTTTCTTGTCTCCACAGTGATTCACTGGAAATACTGATGACGAACTTTTTTCTTCCTGAACTGGGACACTGCTTTTCTGCGAAGAGACTACGGCAATTGAGCTTTTGGAAGATGGAAATTTAACAGGATCGTATATTCCTTCGCTACTACCATTGCTCGGTTCAACTGCGCAAGCAGGATTGTTGTTGTTTATAACATTAGAGCAGTATCCAAGTGTGCATACGCATGTCTGACAATCTGTTGTTCCGCATAATTCCTGCGTATCTGTTGGTTTCCCTTTGCACCACTCGTTCGGATTATCCATACAATCACAACGCTGCGTATCTCTGTACTCACAATATCCTTCCGCACAAATATCGTCAGTGCATGTGTTTTGATCATGGCAATCTGCACTCTCTATGCAAACACGTAAACATTCTCCATCAATGCACTCTTCTCCATCTCCACATCCACCTGGACATGGCTCACCGCAATCAACACTTTCGCACCCTTTGGAATCAGGATTCTCGCAGCAACATGATCTTTTTGTTCTATACACATCGTTATACGGCCAGTCGAGCGGATCACAAAAGTCATCTCCATCCTCACAATCTGACTCGTAAAAGAATGCAAGACACACAAATGGTAATGATGCCGCTTCGTCATCCTCCAGCCAGTAGTTACCACGGGCAAGCACCCATCGATCAACTTCTACACATGAATCTTCTGCTCCAAAACCGGAAGGTTGTTCACTTTTCCCATATAGCCAGCAATGATCCCACCATGGCTGCGGGCATTCATTCTCACACAGTTCTCCGTACTCAGGATCATCGAAGAAGAGATCATCTGTGCATGACTCAGTATCATCCCAGTATGTTCCGCTATATGCACAGTTGGGGCTTCCATACATGTCAAATGCATCCGGCCCCTGTCCCGGAAGTGGCGTTCCATGAGGATCACTTTCTATGCATTTCATGCAATGCCCAAGAGCTTCACCTTCTTCCACTTGTGCAGTAATCGAATTGCCTTCAATATTCTGCCAATACGCAACAAATAGGAAGAGTCCTACCATTGCAGTAGCAGGCAGCAGTAATGCCTTTCGCTTTGTCCTCGATCCCGAGGCTCGGACCCGAGGGGAAGGTATAGAATGACCCATTTTGAAAACTACTTTATCACTATGGCTAGCAGATCGTTTTTTTCTGGCATTGCATTATATCTGAGCTGTTTGATGATAATGATCGTTTACTTCCCTCCTACTCAATAACAATCTCTTGATTCTGTTCAGGCATCATCACTTCTACTTCTTCTCTTACGTTGGTAATCCTGCTTGCAAAAGGTTGCATTTGCTCTTGCTCCCCATGAACAAGGATGACTTTCTTAAGACCTTCGATGCTGTAAACGTAGTTATCTAGATCTGTCATATCTGCATGACCGGAATACGCATTTAGATAACGAGTCTGCGCCCTCTTGTGATACATCTGGTCAAAGATTTTCACTTCACTTACTTCCGGATCGATTATGCGCTTTCCTAGAGTGTTTTCTGCCATGTAACCAACGGCAAGAACCGTATTCTTCTCGTCTTCAATTTCATTACGAAGATGGTGACGAATGCGACCTGCTTCACACATGCCGGATCCTGCCATTATGACCATTGGACCTGGTTTTCCGTTTAGAGATTTACTTTCTTCCACACTTGCCGTGTACTTCACCAACGAGAACTGGAACGGATTGTGTGCTTGAGCCAGGAACTTTTCGTACATATCTTTGTCGTAGCATTCCGGATGTTTCATGAACACCTGTGTAACACGACTTGCGAGAGGCGAGTCTATGTAGATTGGTATTGCTGGGATTTCTTTTGCATCCCAAAGAAGATGAAGATCGTAAACAATCTCCTGCGTGCGCTCGAGTGAGAACGCAGGTATGAGTGTCTTCCCTCCCCTCTTCGCAGTTTCCGTTACTACATCACGAAGATCATTTTTAGCTGTAGAGATATTTTCATGCTGGCGATTTCCATACGTTGATTCACAGATAAGAACTTCTACCGGAGGCATATCAGCCGGATCCCTGATTATTGGAAGCATGTTTCTCCCAAGATCTCCACTAAAACCAAGACGATGCACTTTTCCTTTTTCAACAATTTCTAAGACAATCATTGCAGCACCAATAATGTGTC
>CAYUBO010000041.1:5643-9443 GCA_964443095.1 uncultured Candidatus Peribacteria bacterium
GCTTTTACTCCATCACAAACATCGAACCAGTCATTATAATTCTGTCCCCGAAATACTTCCATGCTATCTATCGCCTCTTGCTGTGTGTAAAGAGGACCATCCCATGAAAGCATTGATTTCTTTAAGTGCCTTTGGAAATAATCTTCATCTTTTTCCTGTATGTATCCGCTGTCTTGAAGCATTACATCTGATAGGTCCTTTGTCGCATACGTGCAATACACAGGATTTCTATACCCCTTCTTGTAGAGCAATGGTATGCGTCCAACATGATCCATGTGCGCATGACTTAAGATGATTGCATCTACCTCTGCTGGATCGAGTGGCATTGTTGCATTCTTCACAGCTGCTTCGCTTCGTTTCCCCTGAAAAAGACCGCAATCAAGCAAGATTCGCTTAAGACCGGAATCAGATTCAATCTGAATTTCATGACAACTACCTGTTACTTCTCGGGACGCACCACGGGGGATAATTTTCATAGCTTAGTTGGGAATATTATTACAGATAGACCCCTCGTAGTCCGCCGAAGGCGGACGGAGTGGGGCCAGGATGCACCTCGTGGGATAATTTTCATAGATAATCTGGGTGGAATGAACTAGTCGCACTTTTATGCAATACATCGTACACTATATCGGAATGATGAATAGACGATCATTACTCATCTTCATTTTAGTGGCATTCTTAATCCCTCTCCCCAGGACTGCTTTGGCAGATTCAACTGAGGACGAAATCCGTACACGAGCTAAAGAAAGGCGTGAAGTGAGACTTTCACGCAGTCGTATTCCAAAACCATACATCAGAACAAAAATTCCTACGACTACAAAACCTTTCATAAGGAGTAGGCCAAGCCTCCGTGATATTCGTGCACGCGTGCGTGCAAGAGCACAGGCGAGAGCTAAGAGAACAGGGGAAGCTCCTGAAAAGAAAAAGGTGGAGACAACTAAATCCAGAGAATTGATTCTGATTGAATTAGTACGTCTTACTAATGAAGAACGTGCCAGACGCAAGTTTCCTCCCTATCAAAGAAATCCTCTACTGGATAAAGCAGCAAGTTCACATGCCGAAGACATGATGAAAAGAAAATTCTTTGCGCACGTGAATCCGGATGGGGCTTCTCCGGCCGACAGAATTAAGGCAACGGGATATCTGGATATAAGTTTTGATTCCTGTAACTGCAGAGCATGGAGGTACACGATTGGAGAAAATATTGCACAGGGGCAAACCGTTTCCAGAAAAGCCATGGAGGGGTGGATGAGTTCTGAGAGTCACCGACAGGCAATTCTATCTCCGGTCTACACAGAGATTGGCGTAGCAAAGATTGCAACCACATGGGTACAGACATTCGGGCATATCCAGTTAACGCCTAAATAAAGAGCATTAGTAAGCATTGACATACATAAATCTATACGTATTATCATATTCCAATGGGTAAATCATTCCTCAAAAGTCCTGCATTGGCATGGACTGTGGCCGGTCTTGCTGCCGTAACGAGCGGTGTTCAATGTATGAGAAATGGTTGTGATAATGAGCAGCCACCTGCTGCAGTTGCAACTGAATCACCTGAGCAAAGAGCAGAGCGTGCACTTGAAAATATCCGTGCAGAAATTATGAGGCTAAACCGTAGAGTAATAAGTGGGCACATGCATCTTATTTCTGATACGACTTTGGACACTACTGCACTTGTAAGAGCGATCCACAGAGTTGAAGGATACACACCTCAAAATGAAGCGCTAAACAATCACGGAATAGCAGTGGAAACAGTCATCATTGAATTAAGACAAAGTTTGGGTATGGAAGCTCTGGACAATGCAACACCGGAACAATTAGAAGTGTTAGGAGAACTGGAGAATGCAGCAGCGGACACAAATGAAAGAGCAATGCGGGCTGCACTGGGACCTCCGAGAGATGTAATGGAAGCTAAGAATCTATCCCGACCGATTTAAGGAGTTGATTCTTTTCCTGATCATTGAGAGAACGAAGCTCTCCTGGTTTTAGTTTACGGTCACTCAGTGTTTCGATGCGGATGCGTGTGAGCTTCTCCACAGGGCTCCCGACTTTCTGGCACATGCGACGAATTTGTCGGTTCCGTCCTTCGGTTAGGGCAATCCGGAATTTTGATTGGGATACGCGTTTAACTTTTGATTTTTTTGTTTTTGTTCCTGAGATGGTTATCCCCTTCTCTAACTTCTTAAGTGCGCCATCAGGAATCGGATTTGTTGTAACAACTTCATATTCTTTTTCATGATCAAACTTTGGATGTGTAAGTCGGTACGCAAGCACACCGTCATTAGTAAGTAACAGTAATCCTGTCGTGTCCTTATCCAGACGGCCGACAGGGACAATGAGATCCTGAAGCTTTTTTGGGAGAAGATCTCTCACAGTTTTTTGATCTTCCCGGTCAGCATTTGTTGTGATTACTCCTGCAGGCTTATTGATGACGTAGTACAAAAGCTCCTGACGATCTTTTAGAACCTCCCCGTCGACTTCGACCTTATCTTTCTCCGGATCTGCCTTCTGCCCAAGCTCTGCAACTTTCCCGTTTACCTTCACAAGGCCTTGCGTGATGTATTCCTCCGCCTTGCGACGGGAGCAAATGCCACGGGCCGAGAGGATTTTCTGGAGGCGTTCTTGCATGTTTGTAGCATAAGGAAGGAATCATAGGATTCCTAGGATTCATCAGAATCCTTTTATGAAATTGTCTCTATTTCTTCATTTACTATTCACAAACAAATCCAAATCGACGCATTAAACGTTCATTTATGCGCTCCAGCATTTTGATAAACCCGGAAAACCTGCGCTCAACCCGAGCACACGTTCGCTCTTGTAGTTTAGATACCTTTTGATCCGATCCAGAATCACCAGTTGTGACGATAGTAGGAGGAAGTAATGCTTGCGGAGATTTTGGAGGAGATGCGTGTGTTTTTAGACGATTTTTCAATCGTTTTAATCTCAGATTCTCTTCCTCCTCTTCATCTTCTGTTATCCCTTCTTTAGATAAGATATAACCACTTGTCATGCCAGAGTAATCCGGAATGAAAGTAACAGGTGTGGGATTAGCATCTTTCGAAAGTTGCTTTGCTCTTCTTACAGTCTCAGCTGCAAGTCTTTTGCGCTTCAGACCAGCTTTTATTTTCCCTCCACCACCTCCGGCAGTAGTAGAAGAAGAAACTGTAGTAAAATTCGAAGTTGTAGTATCTCTGATTCCTGCGTAGCTGTTCCCCGCGAGGTCGTAAAAAGCCATGCCATCTATTTTGATGTAGTAGGAGATCAATCCTTCCAGATCAGAAGAAGGATTAACTGTAATGGTATCTGTTCCTGAACCTGTGACAGCTCCCGTTGCCGTATTGATTTGTTCAACGACTGAATCATCTGAGGATTTGTATATTGTTAGGTAGCCTGTTCCGGTTGTTCCCATGTTCTCGGAAAACGTAAGAGTGAGGTTGGAGGTGATGGCTACTGACGAAGCACCGTCTGCGGGAACTTTTGAGGAGAGTGTTGGGGCATCATCGTCATTCTCCCACCAGGTGATGTCATCTGCAGCCTGCGCAGCTCCTAAAACATCTATGTCACCGTCGCCATCCAAATCAGTTGCAAACACGGTTTGAGCGGTATCAAAATCCCCATCAATGGTACGTTTCGTAAAGCTCTCGCTTCCATCATTTTCCCACCAGGTGATGTCGTCAGCTACGCCTGCAGCGCCTAAAACATCCATGTCACCGTCGTTATCAACGTCAGATGCATAAACGTAAAAAGCTCCGTCAAAATCCCCGTCAATGGAGATCGTAAGAGAGCACGACTGAACT
>CAYUBO010000042.1:0-9375 GCA_964443095.1 uncultured Candidatus Peribacteria bacterium
TTTGTCCGAAGCGGTTACGCTAATGGCATGCTGATACCCAAGATTCCATGCCCTTTGCAATGTAGAAACAAACAACTTGTGTCCGTAACCTTCTTGCTCACATGCAAAACCACCGATGCTTGCTATTCCATATTCGCTAGGAAGAGGTTGAATATAAATTGTTCCTACTAACTGGTTTTTTCTAATTAGAATTAGAGTTGTATCAAGCAAGTCCATAAGTTCCTGGTGTTTTCTTTCTTTCAGATATGAAATGTTTTTGGAAATGGTTTCACGCATACATTTATCCCTGATTCTTATTATCTGATTTAGCACTTTCTCTTTTGACATATATTCAGTATTTATACTTGTAACAATTGTATCCTTGTCTAGGACATCGAAGTGATGTGAATCCTGTGGTGGAATATGAATTGCCAAGAAGTTATTTTGAATAAATACAAAAAATCCCCTGTGTTACTAGATTCCACAGAGGTAACTATTTGAATATCAGATCATCAGGCCGTCACCTCTATGGAGGTTCGGCGGCGGCGCATAAGAAACAGATGATTTGATAAACTCATGGTCACAGTATTGTTATGCCTATTGCTCCAGTCAATACATAAACAAGCGATTTGTGCACATTGATTGTTGGAGCGGGTAACGGGAATCGAACCCGTATTTTCAGCTTGGAAGGCTGACGTACTAGCCATTGTACTATACCCGCACTTCCGGCTGCGTAAGGATACTAAAAGTAGGGCTCAGAGAGAAGAGTTCTCTGTAACTTTCATGATCTTTTCTTTACTTGGTTTCTTCCAAGGATGGCAAGAGAGAAGCCTCTTTCCAATTGAGGGGAATGCGAGAATCCCTTTTTTTGAGATCTGTTTCTTGGCGTAATCTGAACATGTTGGTTCATGAGGGCAATATCCGTGTGGATGAATGTGTCGCAATGGTCCATGGTCCGGCGAGAGCGTGGCTTGATAGAGTTCTATGGCCTTTACGAGTAGATTGCGCATCATAATCACTTAGAGTAAGCTCTAGTATAACTCCTTCTTCAAGCAGTATGCTCTCAACAGTCGATTTACTCACCTATCTCCAGATCACTGTAGCCGTCATGCTGATTGTGGTCCTTTACCACATTCTGTTTGTAGCTGTTGATCTACGAAAGATCCTTCGTAGGATAGAAGAAATTACACAACAACTTGAAGATGTCCTTATGAAGCCTATCTCAATGGCAGATAGCATCCTTCAGTTCGTAATGGATTACATCGAAGATATGGAGAAGAAGAAAAAGAGTCCTAAGCCCAAGCCTGTAAAAGCTAAGAAAGCAAAGAAGAAGTAATGGTAGAACCACGTCTAACAGAGGCAGTTGAAGAACTGGACAAGACACTCCGGGAGTTTCCCAGGCGTTACAAGTTTGTCTTCTCTCCGCTCAAGTCATTGTGGTTAGCTTTCTTAAAAGGTATTGCGTACGGTCTAGGAATCATTGTTGCCGTAGTTCTAGTTATCCCGATAATAATTGGTCTTATGAAAAGCGTCGAGTGGGTCCCTCTCATCGGTGAATTCCTCACAGATGTCATCATCCGCATGGAGGAAATTAACCAGATTAAATAACTATATCACTGTCTGTTTATCGATAAACGTTCTGATGAAGAGTCGTTTTACAACGTCGTATCCTGCATCAAGAATTCCGCTCAGTAGGCTATTGAGACGTCGCACCCTTGCGTAGAGTTCGTTGATTCTGTGAGCTGAACCCGGCTTACTTGCACGTCTTGCTTCTTTGCGGATCTGCTTACGAACAGACTTAACCTCTTTTTCTATGTGGCGTGTCAGCTTCTGTTTCATGAGTTCTGGCTTCGGCAGATTCTTAATTGCTTTATCACGAGCTGTTTGCTTTGTCTGACCACCTGCTTGCGCACCGGCACCACCCACCTGTACCGCACCATGGCGCGCGACCGAGACAGCAGCGTCGCCGCCAGCACCACCACCCCCGCCCCAATCTCCGCTTCTGTCTTCTCCAAGACGCTCGCTAACACGATCTATCAATGTGATAGTCTCCAAAAGGCCCTCGAGTTTCTGAGGCTGGGAGACGATGAGAGCACTATGCTCAACAGATTCAGCACCAGATTCTCGTTTATCGAGCGATTTTTTGCCCATTAGGTATATTTTCTCTTTTTTTCGGGAAAAAGTCAATCCACCATACTTGTCTTCCAAGTAGGCTCTGTCTGTGTATGATGTGGCCCATGGCAGAGGAAACTATATTCCACAAAATCGTTCGGGGAGAGATCCCATCCGACGTTGTCTACGAAGATGATGAGGTATTTGTATTCAAAGATATCAACCCAAAGGCAGAAACGCATCTGCTATTCATAGCAAAGAAGGAAGAGGATTTCGTTCCCTCAATCGCAGATCTTACTGAAGATACAGCACACGTTCCTCTTATGCTCATTCGCAAAGCTCAGGAGCTTGCCAAAGAGAAGGGGATAGATGGGTACAAGCTAACTTTCCATGTCGGAAAGGGAGGAGGACAGGAGGTTTTCTATCTGCATTTACATCTATTAAGTAATCAGAAGTTATCGGAGTGATGACGAGCTTTTAGCTTTTAGCTTGTAGGATTCATCTTTCTTAGTTCTTCAATATCTAACTCGTCATAACGATTTATGATTCGATCAGCTTCAGAAAAATCCTGATCATCATTGCCTCCGTTTCTGAAACCGATGCAGTACATGCCCGCAGCTTTTGCCGACTGCACCCCGTTGGATGCATCTTCAATTGCAATGCACTTACTTGGATCAATGTTCAACTTCTCTGCAGCAATGAGATAGAGAGCAGGATCCGGCTTTCCTTTTCCTTCCGGTATCTCGTCTGCACAGGTGATTGATTCAAAGTAATCGGCAAGATCATACCTCTCAAGGATGATATCAATGTTTCTCTTCTGTGCGGATGATGCGATGCAGACTTTCATCCCGCTTGCCTTAGCGGAATCAAAGAAATCAATAACACCTTCGATAAGTTCACTTTTACTGTAAACACGATCTGCAATTTGATTGTACATTTCAAGAAATTCCTCAGGAGAAACTGATAGAGCAAATTCCTCTTTTAGAAATATATATGTATCTTCCATTGTCATTCCAACAATACGGGGATGATCTTCATCTTTCCATTTAGGCATCAACTTATGAAACATTACCTGTTCCTCCGGTCGCCAGTGCTTCTCACTGGTGATGATTACACCGTCGAAATCAGAAACTATAGCTTCCATGTTGTTATGCTTTATATCCTGTTGCTTCAGCTTCTTCCTTGGTTGCAAAGAATACCTTGTTCTCCTCCTTGATCTTTTTCCCTTGTGCTGAGTCTACCGCGTAATACTTCTTACCAGTCTTCGATGCTACGAATTGACCATCAGAAGGTGCAGCAACTTCAGGCGCTTCTTCAGCTACCTCCTCTTCCTTGGTTTCCTTGGATTCTTCGGATTCCTCGGAATCTTTTTCAGAACTATCTTTAGCTTCCTCAACCTTCTTTTCTTTTTCCGCCTCTTTCATCGCTTCCTCTTCTGCCTTCTGCCTTTCTTCCTCTGCCTGTTCTTTCTTTATTCGCTCAAGAGTCTCTTTATCAATCGGCTTCAGTGCCTTTATAGAAAGACCAATTCGGCGCTCATCAATATCAATATTGATAACCTGTGCCTCTATCTTCTCGCCAATCTTGAGGGCATCAGACGGATCCTTAACTTTGTGGTGTGCGAGTTCTGAGAGGTGAACCAGACCGTTAATGTCTCTCTCAAGCTTAAGGAAAGCACCGTAGTCAGCAAACCGTACAACAGTACCTTCTACTTTCTTTCCAACAGGGTATCTCTCTGCAATTTCTTCCCATGGGTCCTTTGTAAGTTGCTTAATGCTGAGGCTCAACTTATCTCCATCAAGTCCAATGATCTTTACTTGTACTTTATCACCTACTTCCGCGAACTCTGCAGGGTTCTTAACGTGTCCCCATGCGATTTCTGAAATGTGAACCAGACCTTCCAGTCCTTCGAATGCGACGAACAATCCAAACTTAACAACGCCTGTTACAAGTCCATCCTTAGTATCACCAATTGTCAGACTCTCAAGTGCCTTGGAGCGCTCTTCTGCCATTGCTTCACGTTCTGATACCACAATCTTTCCTGCATCTTCATCCATCGTAATAATCTTTACAGTGAACTTGTGACCAACATACTTCTGCAGTCGGTTCATAATCTCTCCTGCATCTGCGTTATTCACACGTGGGTAGTGCATTGGAGCAAGTTGGCTTACCGGAAGGAATGTTCGAATACCATCAATGTTTGCAAGCAGGCCACCCTTATTCGCTTCCTGAGGAACGAATTCCATTGTTCCGTCTCCATCAATAAGCTTGTGGAATCTGTCCCATGCCTTTTGCTGACTGGCCATTCTCAAGCTCAGAACGATCATCCCTTCATCGTTTTCTTCTTCCAGAACCATGCACATAACAACTTCTCCGGTTTTTAAGTCCTTAAAAGTATTAAACGAATCCCGAAGTTCACGACCGCTTACAATACCTGTAGCTACACCCTGAAGATCAAGGAGTAGCTTGTTCTTTCCGCGGAACACTACAGTCCCTTCAATTAGTTCTCCGGGCTTAACTCGGAGGAATGGGGGAGAATCCTCAAGTAGTTTCTCCATAACATCGTTCTTCTGGGTTGCTATTGCCATAATGAAACTTAAGGTGCAAGTGGTAGAAATAAGAGGGGTGGCTCCTAATTGCCCTTGCACGAGCAACAAAGAGGAGCGGGGGAACTTTACGGCGGTATGGAGGAGAGGTCAACAAAAAAGAGACCTAAGAGGCCTACGAGGCCAAGGAGACCTAAGAATCCTTACAAGTAAAGCGGATTCGTATTGATATCTCCTTGTAGCTTCTGTTCCTGCGCTGTTTTGGGATTGTAGACCTTGTAGTAGAGCTCAATAAGCTCTTCTGTGCTTAGGCGCTTTGTGAGAAGTCCAATGTTGTGCAGGCCGCTTTCAACCAGTGAGATTCTGTCCTTGAGTTTTGCGGCTTTGATTCCAAATGTTTTTCGACGCGTAGAAGACTTTGCATTTGAATCATCAGAGCTCATCCATTTAAAGAATTGTGAGATTGAGTTGGATTTCTTGTCTTCACTATCATCAAGAGGGACAACTACATAGAAACGTTTCTGCATAATTTCTGCTACTTCAACAATCTTCTCAACGAATAGTGCGTATGAAAATGTCTGCTCTTTCAAAAGCTCATTTTCCTTATGACTTTCTGCCTGTGCACGAATACCTGCTATGTAAGGGTCAATATTAATTTTTGTAGACCGAACAAGTATCTGAAGAGGGAAGTTTACTGTGTTAATGAATGCTTCGTATCCGGCAATGATTCCTTTCTGCTCAGTTTCACTTTTTAGATTGAAGTTCAGGGCTTCTATCTGAAGTACTGCTCGCATTCCACCACCCTTAAGAAGGACAGTATCTTTTGTTATTTCAGCAATTGGTACAAATCTCTGGGTAGAAGCATTAGCATTCCGTCTACCCTTTCTAACTGTACTTTTAAGTTTCTTTTCAACTTTTTTCTTGGCATCCGCTGCCTTCTCCTGCGGTGTTTTTGCCTCTGCTGGTGCTTCGTCTTCAGCCATGATTATTTTGATGGGGGATGAATATCACGAACAACATCTCCTTTTGCTGATTCAGCTTTTGTTGTCTCCGGTGCACTTATATCATCAACCGATTCTTCACTGTGATCATCAGCTTTAATGCGTGAAGGATCAACCGGCTTTGAGTCCTGCGCCCCCTCTTGTGCGCCAGCTTGTTCCTGTTCTGCCTGCGCTTGTGCTTGCGCCTCTTTCATTTCTTTAGATCCTTCGTCAAGAAGTGCGCTCAGCTCCTGAATACTGTGACCACTTTCTTTTACAGGCTCATGCTCTTTCTTTTTCTCCTCTTCAATTTCTTTCTTTGTTTTAATGATTCTAAAGTTTATGGCAATTCCTGTTCGTGGAGTCCATTTTCGAACTGTGGCTTTTTGTGATCTTTCAAGCATTAGCAAACAGAAACGAAACAAGCTAATCCCGTTTATTTTCAAAAATGCGAAAGCAGCTGCAATCAAAAGAGGTGTCCATGCAGGCGCTGTCTGTATTGTAGGTATGTTTGATGCCCTAAGAGGGCTCCATATTACGTAGCTAATCGCTCCTCCTACGAGACAGATCATAATCTGACGTAGCGTTACAGGCCCGATGATTCGGTCCTCAACGTAGACGTTCTGCGGTATTTTTACTGGGTCGATTGCCATAACTGATATTTCAATGTAATCGGATAATTATAGCATAATTTTATATTCGGAGGAATGGTTGCGATAGTTTAGGATTGTTACATGACTAACTTATTAGGACATGGGGAATGGGACATAGGACACAGGGGGATTTAAGCAAGGATAGGCCTAAAATGAAGATTTGATCCAATCCCCTTAGTTCCATGTCCTAAGTCCTTTATACGACTGTCTTCTCAGCTTCCTCCTCTTCCTTTGGTGCCTCTTCTGCTTTCACAGGCGTATCTGGCAGGAATTCGAGTTGGTCTTTTCCTTTCTTAACAACGCGAATCGTATCTCCTTCCTGGAAAATCCCCTTAAGAATGTGCTCTGCAATCTCGTCTTCAATGCGTTCCTGGATAACACGACGAACAGGACGCGCACCATATTCAGGATCAAATCCTGCCTGTGCGAGTATGTTAATTGCTTTCTGATCAACGGAGATCTTCAAGTCTTGATCTTTGAGTCGTAGCTCAAGAAGATCAAGTTGCATCTTAACGATCTTTCTAATGTCTGCCTGATTAAGAGCATTGAACACAATGATGTGGTCAATACGGTTTAGGAACTCAGGACGTAATTGATCCTTAAGTTCCGCTAGGACCTCTTCACATTTTTCTTCATAGTCCTTCTCTTCCTTTTCTGCTTCACTTGCAAGTTTGAATCCAATCTGTGCAGCTTGCTTCGTTAATTTTTCTGCACCGATGTTACTCGTCATCACAATGATCGCATTGCTGAAGTCCACACTCTTACCTTGTGCATCAGTGAGAGTTCCGTCTTCAAGAATCTGAAGAAGGATGTTGAAGAACTCTGGGTGTGCCTTCTCCACTTCATCAAACAGTACAACGGAGTATGGCTTCCTTCGGACTGCTTCTGTTAGTTGTCCCCCCTCTTCGTATCCAACGTATCCAGCTGTAGCACCTACAAGACGGGAAACATTATGCTTCTCCATGAATTCAGACATATCAATCTTAATAAGTGCGTCTTCACGGTTAAAGACTTCTTCTGCAATCTTTCGCACAAGTTCAGTTTTTCCTACACCGGTAGGACCAAGGAATAAGAATGAACCAATAGGCCTCTTCTCATCACTAAAACCACCACGACTGCGTCGAATTGCTCGAGCAACTTTCTTTATTGCTTCGTCCTGTCCAACAACATGCTTGCGAAGAACTAGTTCTAGATTCTGAAGACGCTTTTTCTCAGACTTGAGAAGCTTTGTAACAGGTATGCCAGTCATCCGTCCGATAACATGTGCAATGTCATCACTATCAATGCGAAGTGGGGAACGAAGATCTCCGTCCTTTGCGGTACGAAGCTGCTCAAGATTCTCCTGTAGCATCTGTTGTTCCTGTTTTAGCTTAAGTGCTTGATGATATTTCTGTTCACGAACAGCTTCCTGCTGCTTAAGAATTATCTTCTCAAGTTCATCTTCAGCTTTCTTAATATCCGGATCACTATCCAATTGCTGCAAACTCTTCCCTGCAGATGCCTCGTCCAGTACATCAATTGCTTTGTCCGGAAGGAAACGTTCTGAGATGTATCTCTTACTCAGATTAACTGCTGATTCCAGTGCTTCGTCTGTAATCTCCAGTGTATGAAACTCCTCAAATCCCTTTCGAATTCCCTGAAGGATTTCGATTGAGTTCTCCACGGAAGGTTCCTGTACCAGAATTGATTGAAAACGTCGCTCCAGTGCGCGGTCTTTTTCTACTGTGCGGTATTCATCAATGGTTGTTGCTCCGATTACCTGTAGAGAGCCACGACTTAGTGCAGGCTTTAGTATGTTTGCAGCGTCGAGTGATCCTTCTGCAGAGCCAGCACCAACAACAGTGTGTATCTCATCGATAAATAATACGATCTCATTTTCTGATTGAAGTGCTTCTTTAATGATGTCATCAAAACGTTGCTCGAACTCTCCACGATACTTTGTTCCAGCAACAAGAGATCCAAGATTCAGAACAAGTATCCTTTTGCTTTGGAGAGGGGTTGGTACGTTGCCTTCCGCAATCCGTTGCGATAGACCTTCCACAATTGCAGTTTTTCCCACACCTGGTTCACCGATGAGAACAGGATTGTTCTTTGTTTTACGGTTGAGGATATGAATGAGTCGTTCAATCTCCTCGTCACGACCAACGATTGTATCTAGTTTTCCTTCTCGTGCTTTCTGGGTCAGATCATCCGTAAAGTAATCCAGCACAGGAGTCTTACTCTTCCCATCTGCCTTACGGCGCTTGAGTGCTTCTGGTTCCATGCCCGGGATTCCTCCACCCTGCATTCCGCTTACTATAGCTCCCTGAAGTCCCTGGAAGAATGACTCCAGAGACTGTTCCATGTTGCGATTTTGTTGTTTGAACTGGCTTATTTGCCCGAACATTTCTTCTACATGAGCTTTCAGGTCTTCTGGTTCTACTTGCATCTGTTCAAGAATAAGAACAGCGGCATTCTTTCCTGTGGATACCAGAGAGTGTAGAAGGTGTTCTGTACCAACATTTGCGTGGCGGAATTTGTGCGCAGTTATTACGCTCTGCTCAATAAGGTTGTGAAGGAAAGTGGAGAGGCCATGCTTAACATGTTTACCCTCAATATCCTTGTCCTTCATAGACTTCAAAAGAATTCGAACGTTCTCCTGTGTAACTCCTGCACCTGTAAAGATAGAGAACCCTAGTGATTTGGGAATACTCAAAAGCCCCAGAAGCAAATGTTCCGTTCCTATGTAATTACTTTTCATTGACTTAGCTTCTTGTTCTGCAATCTGCAGAGCGAGCTTCGCGTTTGGTGTGAATCTGTCGAACGGGTGCATAACAGAGGAGGGGAGGATTAGCACTCTATCATATTGAGTGCTAGTTAGTTATTAATTCAGAGTACTTTACCACACTTTTTTGATTCGGCGGAGTGACACAGATGGGGTAAAGATGGTGTAAATATTGTAGGCCGTATACAAAAATTGTTCAATCCGTTTGAACTTGCATAACAGAGCCAAATTGTTGGATGCACTACATGTCTAGTAGGATGTACATCGTTATAAAAAGAATCCGAAGATTCCTACGATTCCTAGGAGTTATTTCTAGTTTTTACCACTTATCTCCCTCCAGT
>CAYUBO010000043.1:0-9237 GCA_964443095.1 uncultured Candidatus Peribacteria bacterium
ACACCACAATCAAGAGAGCATCTCACAGTAGGGTGCATAGCAAGACTCACACCCGATAAAGGAGTTGATGTTTTGATTGATGCAGTAAAACAACTTCCGGACATCAAACTAAAACTTCTTGGTCGTGGAAGAGAAGAGAAATCCATTCGATCGCGACTTGATGGAAGTAGGATGGAGCTTACTGACTTCGTTGAAAACTTGGATGACTTCTACTCAAAGATTGATCTCCTCGTTCTTCCTTCCCGTGATCATGATCCATTCGGACTCACTGCAGCCGAAGCAATGCTTCGTGGAATTCCTGTGATCGTAACTGATGTGTGTGGTATCGCGGGATATCTTGTGAATGGGATTGATTCGATTGTAGTTCCCGCAGGAGATAGTGAAGCCCTTAAGAAAGCCATCGAAAGCCTTTCGGATAAGAATCTGCGAGATGGAATCGCAACTGAAGGAAAGAAGAAGGCAGAAGAACAATTCTCAGTTGAGAGGATGGTTGATGAATATGAAAATCTGATGCGGCTACGCGATTAAATCACAAGAAATAACCCATATTTAACATATCAAATGTCGGTGAAGCGATATCGCTACGCCGACATCAAGGTTGTGTGTGAGAAATGCTGCTATAGTTTTCATCGCGAAACCGCATGATAAAGGGATGATCACTCGCCTAGCACTGCTACTGGCTTTACCAATCATGATCTCTACGCAGGATCAGGTGACCACTCATATGTTTGATGAACCTATAGACGCAATCAGCTTTGGTTTTGAAGAGGATGAGATTGATCTCGCTGTGAGTGGACCTGATGGAGTGTGGCATGATCTGATAATTGAGAAAGAGTTTGATCCCCTTCTTCGTGAATCAAATCTGGTGATGTTTCCAGGCCCCGTGAAAGAGATACGATTGAAAGGAAATACTGATAGATATGTACTGCATCCGATACGGATATCAAATGATCCAATTCAATACGAAACTGCAGGAATACTGGTACAACCGCGAATCCTTACACGAAAACAATGGGGAGCTGATGAGAGTTTTCTGTATCAGGGAGCTCCTGTTACACGCTCAGATACTCCGCAGGATCTCAGTTCTGATAATGGGAGTACAAATGAGCGCGTGCAGACCTGTAATGAGCATCAGAAAAAATATTCGCGCCAGTTCAAAGTGAGTCATACGATAACAAACGGCTCGAATGGAAAGAAGCTCCGATGGGCTCATCGGTATTCCCCCAAAGTAGAACTGCTAGTCGTGCACCACACTGCATTAAATGTTAGTAATGATGACAGATCACCACTTGAAAGAGTCCGCGCACTCTATGAGTTCCATTCAAACAACAGAGGATGGGGAGACGTTGGTTATCATTATTTGATTGATGAGAAGGGGCAGATCTACGAAGGCAAAAGTGGAGGCGACTACGTTGTAGGAGGACATGTGTACTGCGGAAATGTTGGAACAGTCGGCGTAGCGATGATGGGAAATTTTGAGGAAGAAAAACCAACTCAGAAGCAAATGCAAAGCCTTATGTGGCTACTGGATGATCTGGCTAAGCACTACAGGGTTAATTTGAAATACAAATCTCTTTGGCGTGGAAAAGGTACAAACCGCATTGTGGGACACAAAGATCTTATTTCCACAGAATGCCCGGGCTACTACGTAAGCAAAACAATGGGGCAGATACGAAGCAACACCCTCGTAGGGAATTTTGATACACCGATTATTTTCCCGAAGCTTGCTTCAAGACCGCGACAGGATGAATCAATTGCTCGGAGGATAAGCCGACTTAGGTCACAGTCTTCAAATATGAGACCGACCTTCCGCGAGATAGGTCCTACGATGCTTGTTGGACGACCGGGCAGCTCATCAACAATACAGATTCTATTCCGTGCCGGAGGAGCAACTCTGGAAGCAGGTTCTAGAGTTGCAGACATCAAACGATCTGATAGCACAATCGGATTAGAGCAGACTGTAGATGGTGTGAAGCACAAGGTGCGACATGCTCTTATCCTTCCGGATAAACTTCTGATTGGGAGAACATACATCTTTAGAATGCACATCAAGTTCCCCCGCAAAGCAGGAAGCTATACCTTAAGAATTGGGAATGTTACTTATAATCTTCAGGCTGAGGGGAGAAGTATTGGGCGTGAGGAAGAAGCAACGAAGCAAACGCACACTAGAAAAGAGGAGCCCCAATCAAATAGAACAAAAAGGCTTCGTAAGAGACTCAGAGTGACCACGCCTGATCAACTTGATCAGACTGATGATCAGATCATACGCATTCGATTGGGATTCAATGGAGATAGGACCCTGCTCACAACTGATAATGGCTTACAGGTAACACTCAAGCGCGAAGCGAATGGCTGCACAGCACTGGATGAGTTTAATAGAAGATTCCAGACAGGCATTCCAAGGATCGATGGACAGGGGGGAATCTTTCATATTCATTCGATGAATGGACCGGCGAATTTGTACCGAGGTTTGATCGAGTGCCGGATCATTGATAATCGTCTTGTACTGATCAATGAACTCCCTCTTGAGCAGTACATGGCAGGACTCGCGGAACAGCCCGACAGTGAGCCATATGAAAAGCAGAGAGCAATTGCGATTGCAGCACGGAGTTACGCAGCTCATTACATGGAATCTGAAAACCGTAAGTTTCCCGGTATGCCATATGACGGCAGTGACACGGGAGAGAGCTTCCAGAACTATGGTGGATACTACTTTGAAAGCAGGAATCCCAAGTGGCTAGAGGCTGCACGAAGCACTGCAGGAAAAGTGATTACTAAGAATGGAAAGATTGTTAAGGCAGCGTACTTCTCGTCGTCTGATGGACGCACACGAAGCCCCGAAGAGAAAGGATGGATTGGATTCCCATTCGCAGAAGTATTCCAGAGTAAGCCAGACCCATGGTGCGAGGGGATGGAGCTTCGGGGGCATGGAGTTGGAATGTCTGGATGTGGGTCGGAAGCACAAGCAAACGAAGGAAAGACAGCGGAAGAAATACTAAGTTATTACTATCCAGGAACATTTATTAGGAGACTCAATACTATTCAATAGTATTGAGTATGCAGTATTGCGTATTGAGTATGAGCAGCTAATAGATACTCAATACCCGATACGCAATACTCAATACTGATCCACTAAGCAGCAATAGCCTTACAGTCCGCAGCTGCGCGCTGTAACTCTTCAACCTTATCGACTTTCTCCCATGTGAAGTCAGGATCTTCACGACCAAAGTGACCGTAACATGCGGTCTTTCTGTAGATCGGACGCTGAAGATCGAGGTACTCGATGATTCCGCGTGGAGTGAGCGGGAAAGTATCTCGAATGATCTTTGTAATGTCACTGTCACTCAACTTTCCTGTTCCGTGCGTGTTCACGAATATGGATACAGGCTCTGCAACACCAATTGCGTATGCAAGTTGCAACTCACATTCGTCTGCGAGCCCTGCAGCAACTACATTCTTTGCAACGTAACGTGCCATGTAAGCAGCGGAACGGTCTACCTTCATTGGTTCCTTTCCGGAGAATGCTCCACCACCAACTGCGATATATCCACCGTAGCTATCTACGATGATCTTTCGACCGGTCATTCCTGCATCTGCAACAGGCCCACCAACAACGAAGCGCCCTGTTGGGTTCACGTGATAGATCGTATTCTCATCAACGTAATCACCAAGCACAGGCTTGATGATCTTTTCAATACAATCACGCTTGAGATCTTCATGTTCAACATCAGGATCATGCTGGGTTGAGAACACAACAGTCTCTACACGCTTGGGCTTATTGTGATCTTCGTACTCCACAGTAACCTGGCACTTTCCATCAGGACGCAGGTAGGGGAGTGTTCCGTCACGCCTTACATCAGCTGCCTTCTTCGCAAGTTTGTGTGAAAGCATAATTGGAAGCGGCATAAGCTCAGGAGTCTGGCGGCATGCGTATCCGACCATGAGACCCTGGTCTCCTGCTCCACCAACATCTACACCTTGCGCAATATCTGGGCTCTGCTTATCAATTGCGACAAGCACTCCGCAGCTCTGGTATTCAAATCCATATTCAGGCTTGGTGTACCCAATGTCTTTAATGACGTTGCGAGCAATGTCTGCAACATCAATGTATGTGGAAGTTGTAATCTCTCCACTTACAAGAACGAGACCCGTTGTGACGAAGGTCTCGCATCCACTGCGGCAGACTGGATCGTCTATAAGCATTGCATCGAGGACAGCGTCGCTGATTTGATCAGAGACCTTGTCTGGGTGCCCTTCGAAGACTGATTCGGAAGTAAATAAGTGCATAGATGAGATGGGGAAGATATAGAGTAAACCGCCTCTGGTTGCGAGGAGTGATACTAGAATCTATCTCCCCCCGCATGGGGGCTGGAATTCCCACCCGTTCTCGATGCGGCCTGCCCTGAGAGAGCGAAGCGAGTCGAAGGGTTGGGGGGCATCTCAATCGGGCCAGTTCCCTCGATGCCTCTCTGGATAGAGACGGTGATTTCTAGGAAATCCTACATAGAACCTGCCGCTGAAACAAGCGGTTTTCTCCCATTTCTTCTCCTATTCAATTCATGGTATCTATCTGCTGTGAGCGAATGAACTGATATATCGTGTCCCTCACCCGTTCCAAATACTCCAATAAGCCATGCTTCAAGCTCTTTTCTATGCCTCCCCTCAACATGCACAACCACAGCAATGCGTCCGCCAACCTCACATGCAATTACACGCAGGTCGAAGAGAACACCTGTTGGTTCACATGCCCTCGCAACCTCCTCTTCAACTTTAGCTACTTGCTCTCTCTGAATCTGTTTATCCGGTCTATTTTCTCTATCCCGCAATAGGGATTCGTAATGGCCCATTGTAAGAGACTCAACTATTGTGCTTGGAAAACGTTCTTTTAGTGCAGCCTGTACTGCCTGATGCTGCTCTCCTTGAATCCACACGTGCGAGTTTCCGTGCCCTGTTCCATCCCCCAAGCTTCCAACAGAAAAAATAGTTCCCTTAGGAACTATTCTCTCAACCTCTTTGTGGATGTCATCTAAGTGTTGATGATAACGTTTGTGCCCACCGCTATCCTGCAGCATGCTTTCTTCGAGTCCCGTATGAGTATCGAGAGCCATAGTACACATTGAATTCTAATCATTTAGTGTCGTTCTACAACTTCAATATATGTCGAAGCCCTACCACATTTATCTTTTGGCTTAAATAAGCCATTTTTAGGGCATTGCAAACTCCTTTATGTTAGTTCAATTTAACATTTCATTTATACTTAGCGAGCGAAAAAGGAGAAGGAAAGCACCCCTCTCCGCTGTGGAAGAAAAATGAATACGGATCCCATCCCATATTCTTTGCTATTAACTTTGCCTGCTTAACAGCACTGCAATACTCACTGATGGCATCTCTTACCTTGTCTGATATAAACACAGAATCAGTTGAACAATCAAAATTAAGATAGGGGCTGAATGCATCATTTAGGAATGAGAATAGACTTACGTAATAGAGCGGAAGCACGACTTCACCACGACGCCGCAACAGTGGCGATCTAACGAATTTATGATTCGTATCTCTAACCTGCAATTCATGTTTTGAATTCGAACATTTCACACCTTGTTCCTCCCACCACTTCTGAACTCTCCACTCACTTTCAATCCATCTGGTAACAACACTTCTAATATTATTAACTAAAACTTTGTTACGTTCTTTCAAGTGGGAATTAAACACTTCTAGTCGCAAAGATTTTCCCCATGTAAGAATTTCTTCTTTTTTACCTTCTTCTAAGATGTAATCGTTTAGCGCTATAAACCTAATAAAAGTCTGCATATGAAGAAGCATTTTTCTAAGCCCTATTCTGTCTCTGTTAAGTGTAAGTAATATTTCCCAAACGTTACTGCTCCAAATTGCAGTTGTAAGTGCAACTGATTCTCTCGAAGGAATTTTTTGTCCACTAAGCAATCTCTCATCTCCCCAAAGAACACTGCAGTCATCAACAATGTGTTCGAAAGAAAGATACTTCTTAACCGGAATTAGTGACTCCGGTATTACAAAAGTGTGGTGAGGAAAAAGATATGATCCATGTGAAATACTTCCGCATAAATCAGAAATACTTTTAGTTACTGTTTTATAATTTTCATCTTCAGTAATAACCATAAGATCAATATCTGATATTCCGGGGAATGAAATGTGCCCAAACTGCCCGACCATACGCACTCCCGGCATCTCCTTGAATCCATTTATACAAAGTTCTATTGCTCGCTCATAATCTTCCTCCTTTAACTCAATAAGGTCATCGAATATTTGATTTTCTGATGGCATCAGATCTGCTGACATGCCCTCAATTGCTGATGAGGGCTTAATTAACCAGCGAAATGGCATTTTGCTAAGGAGCATTGTATCAAGTGAGAGAAGGAGTTTATCCTAGTCCACCTTGTTAATCACAACAATCAGCTGGATTCGGGACGAAGAAGATATCCTCGAGACGTGGATACGCTATCACTGCGCCATTGTTGATCGAATGATCATAATTGATAACAGAAGCAAGGATAGAACTCCGGAAATTGTAAAAGAGATGATTGAAGAGGGATTTCCCATTGAACTTCGAACTGACACAACAGAATGCTATCGACAAAGGGAATCTCTTAATGAACTTATTGAAGAGATTGTGCAGAAAGAAAATCCGGATTGGATTATTCCACTTGATGGAGATGAATTTCTTGTTGCAAAAGAATTTGTTCGAGATGCTATTGAGAAATTAAATCCACAAATACCACACTTAATTGGGTGGAAAAACTACATACCACTTAAAGAAGATAACAATATGGAATGGAATGTTCTTAAACGCATATGTCACAGAAAGAAAAGCGAAAGTCCTCAATACTGGAAAGTGATGATTCCACGTGCAATTGCGTGTAATAGTGATATTTCAATTACAGAAGGGTGTCATGGTCTTTCAAGAAATGATGAAGAATTAAGCATTGAGCAAGAAGAAGATATTTGGATTGCGCACTTTCCTGTTCGATCTTTAGATCAGTTAAAGAATAAAGTAATTAATGGATGGAGTAATTATCGTGACCACCCACAGAAAAAAGAGGGGAGGAATGCTCACTGGCAGTCGCTTTATGAAAAATTCATGAGTGAAAATCCCCCGCAAGAACAAGAGCTTACTCAACTCGCACTTCAATATCTGCAACCTGGAATAAAAAATGATGAACCCGTAATTTTCGATCCGGTGCGATTGGATAACCCATCAATGGAACAGATTGCCTCTGAGCTCGCTGCTGCAGCCAATAGGTTTGCAGATATTGCTCATGCTTCTTCTGAAGACGGAACGCTCCCCGCTTGCTTAATTCCACTTTATAACCAATGGGAGGGTATGCCACAAAAGGCAAAGCTCTGCGCTGAAACAGTTACGGTACTTCTTCTTGCTTATTATTTTTCTCCCAATAAGAAGATTTCGCAGGGCATTCCGGAGATCTCTCCAATACAAACTTTGATTAGAGATCAATTTTTATCCGAAAAGTGGAAAGCTTCTATTCAAGAAATAAAAATCATTGTTGAAAAAATAGACATCACTACATTTACTCACGAGTGCAGGCATCGCTATGGGAGCAATGAGATTCTTCCATGCTTTTATCAGATATTTCTCTCTAAATTTAATAGCAATGCTTTTGGATGGCGTGGTGTCTACTACACACCACAACCAGTTGCAGATTTTCTGGTTCAATACGTACACAAATTACTCCAATCAGAATTTGGTCTAGCCGAAGGACTTCTTGATGATCGTGTTAGAGTTGATGACATAGCCTGCGGTACACAAATACTTATACGTACTGCAATGCGAATAACACTTGAAACACGCAAGCAAAGCTCGCACGTATACACCATGACAGATGTAATTCGAAAACATATTCTTCCGCATTTTCGAGGATGGGAATTGCTTCCTATTCCACCGATCATTGGAAAATTGCAAACGACCCATCTTTTTGAAAGATATAACTGCACACTTTCTCAGTCAGAGAATTTACCTTGCACTATTACGAATGTTCTTGAAGAACCCAGCGTGTTATCGGAATTACAAGAAGAAGATACTCTCAGAGCTATTCTGTGCAATCCTCCTTTCAACCAATTTTCTAACACACAAATCAAATCGGAATCTGATCTGGCAGAGATGTATAAGAGATACTTTGGGAGCGTTAGAAAAAACGGGATCGATTTGCATCCACTTCTTGATGAGTATGTAAAATTTATTGCTCTTATTCACAGTGAACTCATCAAAGAAGAAAAAGGAATTGCTGCCATAATCAGCAGAAACAACTTTTTAAATACTTATGCTCACAAGGATATGCGCAGGGCACTGTTTGCAGATTTGAATCAGATATACATTCTGAATTTACACGGAAGTCCAAAAGATCGTATACAGGATAAAAGGGGAGAGGATGATGAAAATGTATTTGATACTAACTTGGGTATTTGCCTTATCTTTTTCATAAAGGATTCACTTGCCACAAGAAGTATCCGATATACAGACCTTTGGGGACCACGGAAGGACAAGTTCTCCTTTTTAGAAACAGCGAATTTCGATCATATTCCATGGATTGAGCTCCAGCCACAGGATCCATTCTTTTTATTTGTTCCGGAAAATGACCAGCAATATCAACTGCCATTCAAAATGGATAAAGAATCTCATTTCGTAGCATGAATTACAGAGCCTGGTGAGTAGTATGCTCCATACTCTACAATGAGAGCTCCATGTTTACCGCCCCCTCTCCATTTAGCTTCATTCTATTCGGCGCTTCAGGACACCTAGCTAAGCTTAAGCTTTACCCTGCACTGTATTTTCTTGCTCTAAAGAAAAGGTTGCCTGAGCAGTACGAGATTGTTGGATTCTCACGAAGTGAAATGGGTGACGATGATTTTCGCACTCTTGTAAGTGACGCAATTCATGAGAATGTTCTAGAGGTGAATGAAGAAGTTCTGAAGGAATTCCTTTCACATGTTTCATATCATCAAGGACAATACACAGAAGCTTCTGATTATGAAGCTCTTGCCAAAAAACTCGATGAGCTGGAGAAAGAATGGAACGAACATGTGCGCATGGTGTACTTCTCCGTACCACCATCCGTTTTCCCGAACATATCAGAGAACCTCTGCAAAGGGGGAGTACGAGGTAAAGATATTTCCTTCCGGTGCATTGTTGAAAAACCCGTTGGCCACGATCTCGCCAGCTTCGAGGAAGTTCAGAAGCAGCTGCTC
>CAYUBO010000044.1:0-9020 GCA_964443095.1 uncultured Candidatus Peribacteria bacterium
AAAACTTCCATTGCAGCTTTTCCAAGTGGGGAGTCCAAAGCAAAGCTAACGCTTCTTCCACAGCCCGAAGAAAAACCAAGCGAAGGAAAGATCTCATGGCCGGGTGAGTACGATATGGAAGGAGTTGCTATTCGTGGGATCGGCCACGGAGAAGGAAATCAAATTTCATATGTACTTGAAATTGAAGGAGCAAGATGCGCTTTCATATCAAGTCCTCTGCAGGAGTGGACAGATTACGGATTGGAATTACTTGGTGACGTAGATATTCTCGTTATTCCAACAGATGATGAAAAGATCGTTCAGAAGATCATCGACGAAGTAGATCCACGTGTAGTTATCCCATTGCCGACAAAAGATGAGGGCACATTTGAATCAGTTCTGAAATTCTGTGGGGCACAGAACAATGAAATTGAGGGTGAGTACAAAACAAGAGGGTCTTTCCCCGCAGAAGGACGTGAAGTGCATATCTTAAAACCTAAGAAGGGATAACTTCTAATGCATATAATGTACAATGATCACCTTATTTTGAGGTGTTATATGAAGCTTTTCACGTTCTACACCGATACGCATGAACCACTCCTTAGGGAAGTTTTTCTCCCGTCTCTAATTGATGGTGAATATGAGCTTTGTATAAGAAACAGGAAGTTGGAACACAGATGGATACATACACACAATTCGAGAAAAAACAGAAATAATATTCAATGCAATTGAGGAAAGTTGGGGAGAAAGATTTCTATTCTGTGATGTAGACCTTGTTTTCTTCGGTCCAACTAGGGAGGTAGTTCTTCGTGAGGCTGATGGATATGACATGGCAATGCAATGGCACAAGAACGCAGGGTTTTTTGTTTGTCATGCAAACGAAAGAACGCATGAGGTATGGAGACGGAGTCTGGAATTGATCAAACAAGATCCAGATCTTACAGACGAGGCTGCCTTTCGGCTTGTCCAACGCAATTGGGATCAAAGTGAGCCACTTGGAGGATTCAAGTTTAAGCATCTATCTGATCGATTTTTGGAAACTGCAATGGTGGAATTTGCAGATGGTAAGAAACTTGAGGATTGTTTGGAATCCCATGAAGATTTGATTAATGACTGGGCATATAACCTTAAGCCACCCCCAGATCATCCGGATTTTCCACTCAACGGACTGAGATCCGATACACTAGTTTTCCATGCAATATATTGTGTTGGTGTGGAAAATAAGATTGTTATGTTAAATAGGGCAAAAGAATACATGCAACAGAAGTTCGCCTTAGCTTCGCAAGCTGGTAGTCTTGTAAGTAAGGCCCCATAGTTCAATGGATAGAATAACTCCCTCCTAAGGAGTAGATGCAGGTTCGATTCCTGCTGGGGTCACCAATTCATGAAAGTGTTGCTGCAACTCTTGCCCTTGTTTTTATGAGCTTTGCAAGAAACGGTACAATTGCCTGCGCTTCTCTTGACCAACCGGGTGAGAGATTAACCTCATTAAAGAGAATTCCGTTTTCGGAAAAGAGAAAATCAATTCCTGCTACATCAACCGGGAACTGTTCGATAGTTCCATCGACTATTCGCCGGTCCTCTGTTGTTAAATTGTAGTGCATATAGGATCCCCCATGAGCAATATTTGAGTAGAATTGCCCCGGTGGACCTTGGCGCTTAAACAACTGTGCAATCTCGCCATCAACAACAAGCACCCTCAGATCCTGACCATGGCTTTTGCGAATATAATCCTGAGCTACTATTCCTAGCCCTTTCTCTGCACAAGATCTATACGCATGTCTGGCAGCTTCATTATCTGAGCAAAGGTGTACGTCTTCTCCTCTTCCGCTGGGATAACCTTTCACTACAAGAGGGTATGGAAGAGTAAGGGAATCAATACTTTCCTCTGAGGACATGCCAAAGGTTTCAGGAATAGGGATCCCTTGAGCTTGAGCCTGCTGGTAGTTAATCCATTTGTTACTTAAATCATGCCCTTTCTGGTAATCATTTACGACAACAACATGATCTCTATCAATTTGGCTCAGTATGTCATTTGCAGGCTTCGGTACACCACGAGAGTATGGCCACACAATTCCATGTTGAGGCGGTGATTCCATAGCATCTTCAATTGCTCTACGTTGTATATTTACTTCGGACCCCAATGCTTCTTGCAAGGAGGATACCTGTTGATCAGTCAAAGGAGGTCCTTCGGGGAAAGTAACAGCCGTGAGCATCTGGGAGCATATTGACATGGACGAGCATTCTAGTGATTAGGCTCTGTTGTTCAAGCAAATAATCGTGGTCTATTGATGCTACAATGGCATCATGAGAAGGCTTCTTATCCTACTCATCGTGCTTCCTCTCACTGCATCTGCAATTGAGTACCACAATCTTGGTCTTCTCTACACAGATGCGCCATTTACTCCTGCAGAAAACACTGCAATCAGTGTCCTCACGCACCTTGGAGCTGTGAAGGGGAATCCTGATGGGAGTTTTGCTCCAAACCGCAGCCTGAACCGTGCGGAGTTTTTAAAGATTGTCTTTGAGAGCTATCCCAAAATTAGAGTTTCAAAATCTGATGCAGCCAGATGTTTTCCTGATGTGCAGATGAGCGATTGGTTTTCGCGGTACGTTTGCCTCGCGAAAAAGCGTGGGATGGTCAGTGGATATCCTGATGGAACCTTCAAACCTGGTAGGGCCGTTAACTATGCGGAGGCGATTAAAATATTTGGGGAACTGTATGGGTACATCGGTCCGAGGATAGAAGAGGAGCCGTGGTACATCGGGTACGTTCGTGGTGGACAGTTTAGAAAAGTGCTTCTGCCAATATCACTGGGGTATGATCAAGCATTGAAGCGGGGGCAAATGGCACGTCTTGCTTCGGCATATCTTGCGGCGAGTGAAGGAGAGATAGATATGTATCGATTGGCGGAAAGAGACTTGGGTAGAGTAATTGCTATGCAGAGAACTCCAGAAGAGGAGGAATCATCCTCATCTTCATCATCTTCTGAGTCAGTGTCATCTTCATCCTCTGCATCATCAGTAGCATCAAATGGGCATGTGCCGGATTATCCTGCACGAAGCCGTTTTCTTATGCTCGGTTCCAGAACAGAGCCTATTGCAGACGGAACTTTTATTCCTATAAAAGATCCGGTTGAAGTTCGAATTGTGGAAGTGGAACTGCGACGCGAGATTCAATCACTGGAGAAACTGTTTCTTGTTGGAGAAGATGGAACAGAGATAGGTGAACTTAAACTCCTGAGCACAGATGCAGACAACAAAACATGGAAAGGAACCTTTGATACTGGCATATATATTCTTCCTGCAAAGGAGGGGACAGTTCTTGGGATAGAAGCTAAGATGAAAGATCGTGGTACAGATGGTGGACCAGATGAGCTTCTGGAAGTGATCAAATTTAAAGTATGGGTTTCCAGTACTGAGGAAGTGGCTTCCTATCAGCTGGTTCCAACAGGAGCACACTACCCCAAACATCAGACTGTGCAGGGAGAGCTTACAAATGTGGAGAACCTGATTACAGAAACGGGAACTCTCCTAAATCAGAATAATGCAACTCTGGCAGAATTCCGTTTTTCTTCAGATGCACTCGATGGGGTACAAGTAAATATCGAAAACCTTTCTTTTGCTGTGACCGCTCCGGATAGTGTTATGGTTATTAATTGGAAGTTGAAAGCAATAGACGAGGAATCGGAATATAACTGTTCAAAGGATTTGATTGGGAATGTGAACTGCCTCAATATTCCATTCGACATTGGGCTTGTTGAGAACCAGACAACGCTGCAGCTGATTGGTGATATTACCCTTGATCCCGGAGAAAGTGGGCATGCACTTGATATAGATCTTCTTTCAGCAGGGCACATTGGCATGAATGGCTCTGTTTGGTGGAGCGATGGCACGGGAAATTACACGTGGATCGACAAAGAAGATCCGCTGGCTCTGGGAGCACGGTGGCGTTAGAGAACTGCTTTAAGAGCGCCAACCATTTCTTCGGCTGCTTTTCCGGCTGCCTCTTTCCAGTCAGATCCATTACTGGAGAAGATAATTCCGCGTGAGGAATTCACTACTGCTCCAATCCCTCCTACAAATCCATGTTTTACATCTTCTACTCCTCCGCCCTGCGCACCGTAACCCGGAATGAGTAGAGGCACGTGTGGCATCAGTGTTCTTAAGTACTTCAGCTCTTCCGGATATGTTGCTCCAACAACTGCTCCAACGCACGAGAGGTTTGTTTCCCCAAGACACTGTGACGCCCACCCTTCAGTAATTTGTGCGAGGTGCTCGTGAACTACCTCATCCCCTACCGGCAAATCCTGTAGCTCTCCTGAACTTGGGTTACTCGTTTTTACAAGAACAAAGATTCCCTTGTCATTCTTTGTACATCTTTCGATGAATGGATTGATTCCGTCTGATCCGAGGTAGGGAGTAACTGTCAGTGCATCAATCGGTGAATCCGGTCCGAGGTACGCATCTGCATATGCTTCACACGTGGAGCCAATGTCATTTCTTTTTCCGTCTGCAATAACAATCAGTCCCTGCTCTTTTCCATAGGCGCACGTTTCCCAGAAGATCCTCATTCCATCTACCCCCATTACTTCGTAGAAAGCCATCTGTGGTTTTATGCAGCAGGCGACATCCTTAACTGCATCAATGATTCCTTTGTTAAACTCAAGCACTCCATCCGGAGTCTTCGCAATCCCTTCTGGCATCTTTTCAAGGCGTGGATCCAGACCAACACAAACAGGAGACGTCTCCTTGGTTCGGGCCGTCAGTGCGTCTGCAAAGTGCATGGTTTTGCTTAGTATTACCTAAGTGATCCAATCCATTCAATAAAACCGTTGAGAAAACGATCACGTCTCTCACGCTGATCTTCATCCAGAGATCCAATCAATTCCTTCTTCTTCTCTGAAATATCAACTCCATCCCATCTTTCGATGATAGGTGTAAGT
Organism: uncultured Candidatus Peribacteria bacterium; assembly: GCA_964443095.1. Lineage (GTDB taxonomy): Bacteria > Patescibacteriota > Gracilibacteria > Peribacterales > Peribacteraceae > CAYUBO01. Next base: position 4,926 of record CAYUBO010000044.1, read on the forward strand.
CCTACAAATGGTTCAGATCCATTCCAGTCTTCTGGTAGCGATCCAAATCCGTATGCAGATAAATCTGGATCCCATGTGACATCCAGATCCATCCCCTGTACTTGGATGAAGTTGTGTCCGTGTACCCACTCACCTTCATCCAGAATATCTTTCAGGTGATCCGGCAGATCAATATCCTGCTCATTCCAGCGGAATGTGCAGACGACCGGTTGGTATGGGATCGAAAGTGCATCAAGGCATTTCTGAAGTAGTAAGTGCTTTCCTGTGCATGTTCCAAATCCTTTATCCAGTACTTCCTCAACTGTTCGTGCTTCTCCCCATGGAATTGCTGATACAGCTTGTGCACAGGACGTCAGATCGGTTACACCGTTCTCTTCCATAAACTGCCTAATTAGGTCATCCGTTGCCATCAGGCTTATTATACATGCGGGGGCACCTCCCCCTGCATGGTGGTTCCTGGAAGGTGCCATGATAGATTTGGTGTTTCTATTACGTATTTGATTACTCCTCGTGCACCTTTTGTCTGTACTGGAGTGCCTCTGCAATATGAACAGGATCAATATCATTTTTGGCTTCAAGATCAGCAATTGTCCGCGCGACCTTGATGGTGCGGTGGTAGGCGCGCGCGGACAAACCGATCTTGCGAGATGCTTGTTTGAGAAGCACAGAGCACTCCTCACTAAGGGGACAGAACCTATCAATATCTTTCACACTCATTTCGTTATTGGTTGTAATTGGAAGATCGGAAAATCGATCGGACTGTTTACCGCGTGCCCCCAACACGCGTTCGCGTATTTCATTACTCGTCACGCACCCTTCCTTGGGTTTTGATTGCAGGTCCTCAATCGGAACCGGTTGTACATCAATTGTCATATCAATCCGATCCAAAAAAGGTTCACTTATCCTGCTCTTAATTTTTTGCTTGCTTCCTATTGAGTACTTAGCAGGATTCATTGCAGCAACCATGATGAAGTCTGCAGGAAAAGTTACTGATCCCTGTGCACGCGTGATAGTTATCCTTCTGTCTTCAAGAGGTTGGCGAAGAACTTCTAATACTTGCGGAGGAAACTCCGCGATTTCGTCTAAGAATAGGACTCCGCGGTGTGCGAGGCTTATCTCTCCGGGGCCAGGCATCTGGCCTCCTCCAACAATACTTACACCACTTGCAGTGTGATGCACCGCACGGAATGGTCGGTTAGAGATCAATGGTTGCTCGGCTGGCAACAAATCTGCAATTGAATAAATTTGCGTTACTTCAATCGATTCATCATTAGTAAGGGGAGGAAGAATCGCACGGAATGCTTTTGCTAAAAGAGTTTTCCCTGCACCAGGTGCCCCGCTTAATAAAACGTTGTGTCCTCCTGCGGCCGCAATCTCAAGTGCTCGTTTCGCCTGTTCCTGTCCACGCACATCAGAAAAATCAACAATACTCTTATCAACTTGTCCTCTTTCACTAGAAGCTGGTGCATCAATTTTCTCCGGCACGCATTCTCCGGAAAGAATCCCGATTACTTCTTCCATATCATTTACTGCTATCACTTCTATTCCCGGTATAAGTGCAGCTTCGGGACCGTTCACTGCAGGGACGACAAGCGTTTCTATTCCATACTTCTTACATTCAATAGCGGCAGAAAGTGTTCCGGAGATATGTCGCAGCGAACCATCCAGTGCGAGCTCACCAAGGAATGCTATTGTCTTTAATTTTTCATCCGGAACAATTAGTCCGCCGTTCACAATAAGAAGACCAAGTGCAATCGCTAGATCATAACGTGGACCGACCTTCTTTATGTCTGCAGGTGCCAAATTTACCGTCACAGTCTTTCCGGTTGAGAATCTGTACCCATTAGAACGTAAAGCCATCCTGACACGTTGTTTACTTTCCTGTACAGCGGCATCTCCCAGTCCGACAATGAACATCTTGCCCTCACCGGGAGTTGCACCCACTTCTACTGTGATCTTCTCAGATTTTAAGCCTATGGTCGCAAAAGACGTTAATTGTGTAAGCATCTTCTCAAAAAAGAGTGGGCGAAGTGTACTCTTGTACACCGAGAATAATCTAGTAAAATGACTGGACGAGCGTACACCTTTCATTGTCTATATTCTCTCCCCTTTTGCCAATATGGCATGTTCAAAATCCTATGCATCACGTCAGGAAATAGCGCAGCAGGGAGAAAAGATTGCGAGAAAACATCTCCAATCAATCAATTACAAAATACATTCAACCAATGTTCGTTTTGGTCATGATGAAATCGATATCGTCGCATTCGATCCGGTTGATCATGTGGTCGTATTCATAGAAGTGAAATCACGCGCTCATCTAAACCGTAACTTCCCTCCGAGTCTTAATCTTACAAATCAAAAGAAAAAGAAACTCGAAAGGTCAGCACGCGCGTGGATAGATCACTACCAGTACGAAGGTGGATATCGAATCGACTGCATACTTATTGCAGCAGGAAAGATTGTTGATCACTACCGTGAAATTACCAGTATGTAATTACACTGCATCCTTTACTTCCAAGTACTCCCATCGCAGGCCATCTCTCTTCATCGCCATCGCTTTCCATCATCTCTTCCCAAACAATTTTCTTATTTGCCCCCTTCAACAGGAATAACTTGTGTTCCGCTTGTTGTAACCTCGGAAGTGTAAGACTGATCCGGTCACGTACAGAAAGATCATCTGTAATCGTATGTATCACAAAATCTTCAGAGAATGCTTCTTGCCTAAGAGGAGGGAAGAGTGAAGCTGTGTGGCCGTCTTCACCTAATCCGAGAGTGATCTATTCTGGGCCAGTACTCTCAAAGAAGACTTCAAGTTTTGCTGAGTAATCAGAGATGCATTGATTAATATCAAGATCAGTGAGGGGGAAGTAGATCTGTCTCTCCGGAACGTCTGCATTCTTCAGAAGGGTCTCACGCACCATGCGTTGGTTACTTTCCGGATGATCAGGTGGCACACACCTCTCATCAACAAGAAAGATCCACACTTTTGACCAATCAATTTCTGTGTCCTGTCCAAGTTTCTCATAGATCACTTTTGGAGTGGAGCCTCCAGAGAGTCCGAGAATACATTTGTCATCATCTCTAGATGTAAATTGAATGTGTTCCTTCATGTATGCCACTGATCTCTCAATGAACTCTTCTTCCGATGTGAGATTTGTGAGAGAGAAATCCATACTACTCATTGAACCAGTGAATGCCATTTCGTTCTATCCATTCGTCCGCTTCGTTTGGGCCATATGCTCCTGCAGGATATGGATACAGATCGGTTTTAGGATCATCAAGGTATTTTAGGAGAGGATCAATCAGTCTCCAGGAAGCCTGTATCTCCTTGAAAGTGAGATACCACTGCTTTTTTCCATGAGCAGCTTCGAGCAGAAGCAAGCTGTGTTCCGGCAGACAATCTCCAACGCATACCAGCGGATCAACCATAATAAGCGGTCGAAACGCCGGCTCAGTTCCTCCAACCTTTGTCTGAAGGAAAAGCTTCATCCCCGCTTCCCCTTGAAGGATGATATCCAACCTATTTGGTGAACTTCCTTCTCCAACAGAGTGTGGCTCCTGGAATTGAATTGAGATGCGCGTCTCTTTTTTACAGAGACGTTTTCCGGATCGGAAATAGAACGGTACGCCTTCCCATCGTGAGATTCGCGTCATCAATTTTAGAGCTGCAAATGTATTTGCCCGTGACTCCTTCGTAACACCCTCCTCCTCTCTGTAGCCTTTGACGCTTTCTCCACGCACGGAACCATCCTCGTATTGCCCCTGAAGGACTATTTCGCCCAAGTCTGAAGCTGGAGGGAGGTAGAACTGCTCCAGTGCGCTTTTGCGGCTTTCCCTAAACGATTCGTCGTCCTTCAATCTCATGGTTAGCAAAGATGCAACCATCAATAAGTGCGATTGGAACATGTCTCGGAATGATCCTGCTGCTTCGAAGTAACCTGCTCGCCCATCCAATCCATCTTCCTCCATTGCAGTGATTTCAATATGTTGGATCAAAGAATTTTTAAACATTCGTTCAAGAATCGGGTTTGAGTAACGAAGGTAGTAAATATTTCTTACAGCCTCTTTACCGAGATAGTGATCAAGAAGATAAAG
>CAYUBO010000045.1:0-8923 GCA_964443095.1 uncultured Candidatus Peribacteria bacterium
CGGAAACTCTTCCTCCGCCAGCTTACGCAGGCGGATTCTCGAAGGAATGGTTGAATCAGGATCATTGCGCATTTTGATAAGCGCAGTGAGAGTAGTGGATTTTCCTGCTCCTGTTGGACCCGTTGTAAGGATCATTCCAAATGGTTTCTTTGCGGCCTTCTGAAGAATCTCTTGATGTTCTTGTGAGAATCCCAGATCCTGCAATGTTAATGATTGCACATACGAAGCAAGAAGACGCATAACAATCTTCTCACCATCAACAACAGGAACAATTGAGACTCGCACATCCATCTTTCCAACACTTGTCTCATGGCGAATTGCTCCATCCTGTGCCTTAAAGTGCTCATCAATACGTATATTTCCTGCAATCTTTACTCGGTTTACAACGCCTTCGTAGTGCTGCTTTGGTATGCGTCCTGCTTCATGCAACATTCCATCAACACGGAAGCGAACGATAACGACGCTTTCTTGTGGTTCGAAGTGAATGTCTGATGCACGCAGTTCAATTGCATCATTGATGATCTCTTCCAGAATCTCCGGAGCAACACGTCCGCGCTTTTCTATGATTCCCTGGAACCTTGTAGCAAGCGGCGTCCTGTAATGATGCAACGCAGCATCAATGTTGCGTTCAGGCGCATAAACAATATGCACTTTGCCCTTAAAAAGATTCTTCGTTGGTGGTTTCTTCTTCTTTACTTTCTTCTTTTTCTCTTTTTTCCCCTTTCCCTTTTCCCCTTTCCCTTTTTCCCTTTCCCTTTTTCCTCTTTAGCAGGAGCTTCCGGAATATATGCCTCTTCCTGTTCAAGATTAAGCTTGATTGCTTCCTCAAGAAGTTCATTGCTTGGATCTGATGTCGCAACGGTGACGGACCTCCCATCTTTTTTTATGACGATGACGCTAAATTCTTCTGCAACCTCTTCAGGAAGTAACGAGATGGCATCCGGATCCGGAGGAGTGCTCTGCAGATCAACAAACTCCAACTTGTAGTGTTCACATAAGGCACTTTCGAAAAGATGCTGCGTGATGAGGCCTTGCTCTGTAGGAACTGCAAGGAGCGATGTCTTTCGAACCTTGCACTGTTTGATGGCATCATCCAGCTCTTCCTGCGAGATATAACTCTGCTCCAGAAGTAATTCGCCGATATCGGAATCTGTGAGTGCCATTACATTGCAGATTTAACTTTCTTAACGATCTCTGTGATCGGTGTGTTTGATTTCACGTAGTACGCAACAGCGCCAAGCTTTAATGCCTTCTCCTTGTCTTCCTCCTGTCCGAGATTTGAGAGGATGATCACCTTTGCTTTCTTTTTGCCAAGCTTCTCAAGAAATGTGAAGCCATCCATCTGCGGCATGATTATGTCCAGAAGAATGACGTGATACTTCCCGCTTTGTGCAGCTTTCAATCCTTCAGCCCCATCAGTTGTTACAGTTGTTTCAAATCCTTCGTGACTGAATTTAAGATCAAGGGCGTGAGCGAGAGGTCTCTCGTCCTCAACAATCAGGATTTTCTTCCCATTGCTCTTTTTTGATGCCCGCCCGGATGACTCTCCGGTCGGACGGGAAGGTGCTTCCTTCTTCTCCTCGGGTTTATCCGCCGACTTGTCCCCCGAAGCGCCGCGCGCGGAGGTGGAAGCTTTAGCGGGAACGGAAACCTTCTCTTTGGATGCCGATTTCTTAGTTTTTTTCTGTTTCTTTTTCGTAGGCATAAATTTCGAAATTATCGTAATATTTTAGCACAAATAGCCGATTTGAACAATAATGAGCTTTCTCGCTGACAAATAGGCTGCAAATCTGTAGACTCTCACCGCTTTCGACCTTAAATCCTTATGCCTAAGCGCGCCCTGATTTCTGTCTCAAATAAGTCAGGGATTACTGAATTTGCCTCCAAATTGGCAGATGCAGGTTTTGAGATTCTCTCAACCGGTGGAACACAGAAGGAGCTTGAGAAATCCGGAATAAAAGTTACGCCAGTTGAAGAGGTTACAGAGTTTCCGGAATGCTTCTCCGGACGAGTAAAAACTATGCACCCAAAGCTTCTCGGTGGTGTTCTTTACAGGCGTGATGATGAGGAGCACAAAAAAGAAGCAGAAAAGTATGGCATTGAACCAATTGATCTTGTGGTGATTAATTTATATCCGTTTGAAGAGACTTTCGAAAAAGGTATCGAAGGTGATGAATTAATTGAACAGATTGATATTGGCGGACCAACTTTGATTAGAAGTGCGGCAAAGAACTACAAGTACGTCACAGTTGTATGTGATGAGAATGATTATGATCGTGTGATTGAACAGATTGAAAGAGATGGGAACACGACTGAAGAACTAAGGAAAGATCTCGCAGCTAAGGCTTTCCTAAGGACAGGATCGTACGATGGAATTGTCACAAGAGCGCTTTCTGATGGGATTGATCGGGGATTGTTTATTACCAATACCTTTGAGCTTCGCTATGGAGAAAACCCTCACCAAAGAGGATTTTATTGTGATGTTCTTGGAACTGATAGGCCGTGGGAAATTATTCAGGAAGAGAAACAAATGAGTTACTTAAATATTTTAGATGCTGATGGTGCATGGAACTTGGTGTGTGAGTTTGATGAACCAACTGCCGCGTGCATCAAACATGCAAACCCATCTGGTGTTGCAAGTAACAGTGATATTGCTGAAGTTTTCCAGAGAAGCTACGACGCAGATCGTCTTTCTGCATTTGGTGTGATCGTTGCACTCAACAGAAGTTGCCCGAAGGAAGTTATTGAAAAGATAATCGAGCAGAAGATTTTTACTGAAGTTATTATTGCACCGGAGTTTGATGACGATGCCCTTGAACTCCTCAAGAAGAAGCCGAAAATCCGTGCTATCAAGTCTAAAGTTGTTGCGTCTAAGGATGAGAAGATACCGACATATAGATCAGCGCTTGGTGGGATGCTTGTGCAAAGTCAGGACACGCGAGTTGTGACAGAAGATGATTTGACGATTGCGACTGAAACAAAACCAAGTGAGCAGCAGATTCGAGATCTTCTTTTTGCGTGGAAAGTTGTGAAGCACGCAAAGAGCAATGCGATTGTATTTGCAAAAGATCTTACGACTGTTGGAATCGGATGTGGTCAGACGAGCAGAGTTGATAGCACGATCATTGCTGCACGCAGAGCAAATGATCGGGCAGAGGGATCAGTGATGGCTAGCGACGCCTTCTTCCCATTCCCCGATTCTGTAGAAGAGGCAGCCAAATACGGCATCGCCGCAATCATCCAACCGGGCGGATCAATCCGTGATGAAGAAGTGATCGCGAAAGCAAATGAACTAAAAATCCCAATGGTGCTCACTGATGTGAGGGCGTTTAGACACTAGAGACTTCTCCTTCCAGCAATCGCCTCTTTCAGCGTCACCTGGTCCGCAAATTCAATGTCTGCCCCCATTGGGAGCCCATGTGCGAGACGTGTGATTTTCTCAACTTTATCCCCAAGCTTTCGTTGGATGAAACTCGCGGTTGCTTCACCTTCCACATCCGGATTCGTTGCAACAATAAGTTCAGCGATTGCTCCGTCCTTACATCGATCGGTAAGCTCTTTCATCCTAAGTTGCTCCGGTCCCATCCCATCAATGGGGGAGAGGACTCCGTGAAGAACGTGGTACACACCTTTGTATCCAGATCTTTCAAACGCGACGACATCGAGTGGGTTTTCTACAACCATCACAAGTGATTGTTCACGTGAGCTGTCATCACAAATAGAACATTTCTCTTTTAAAGAAACCATCTGGCATCCACTGCAATACTTAAGCTCGTTACGAAGATCAATAAGTGAACTGCCTAGTTCTTCCGGAGAAGCCTTAGAGTTTCTAAGAAGATGGAACGTAAGCCGTTCAGCGGACTTTGGCCCAATACCGGGGAGCTTACTGAACTCTTCAATTGCCTTTGTGATTTGCGGTGGCAGGAGAGACATAAGTAGGGAGTGATACTAAGACTTGAGCCGAGGAAAAGCCAATTTCCTTTTCCCTTCCACTATTTCCCTTTTCCCTTAACTTTTCCCTTCCTCTAATACTCCTCGCCCTTCTTCATCTTCTTCTCCACATCCTTCTCTTTAATCCTCTGCCTCTTATCGTATCTTTTACGTCCACGACCAAGCCCAAGAAGAACTTTAATGTGCCTTCCGGCCCTCATTTCTAAAGGAATAAGTGATATTCCCTTCTCATTTAATGCTGATTCAATCTTCGCGACCTCACTCTTCTTAAGAAGTAATTTGCGATCGTGATCCGGCTGATAGTTTTCCAGTCCGGATGCGAACCGATATGGTGATATGGATGCATTCTTGAGAACAGGCTTTCCACCGAGAAGTGATACATAGCTACCGGCAAGATGGATGTTGCCCTGTCTGCAGGATTTTACTTCCTGACCTGAAAGTATTATTCCGGCTTCTAAAGTGTCGATAATCTCATAGTCATATCGAGCACGCCTATTTTGAGCTACTGTCTTCACCATAACGCAGTATGAGGCAGATCTACCGTGTAATCTACTGAATCAACGTAAAGTCCTATAAACATTGACATATGCCGATTTCTAGCTAAAATATTCTCGCCAGTGACGCTTTCCTACCTGTCCATTTCTGGAAGTTTATAAGACCTATCAATCGCAAAGATGGGAGGGTTTCTAGAAATGGGCAGGTGTGGCGGCCGGTATTCCGGTTTGTAAAAGGGCTTTGATGCTGGTGCAACTGGGCTTCTGTCCCACTTTTGTCGGGCGGAAGCCCTTTTGATAATTAAATCAGAATGGCGATAATCCGCTCTCCATACACAAGGGCAGCAATGGTTCCGATTACAAGAAATGGTCCGAATGCAATGTGACTCTTTCTGTGGAGCTTGCTGATTAGGAGACCGATGCTGATGAAGATGAATCCGGTTACGTACGAAATGAACAGCGCAACTGCAACCATCTGCCAGTCTCTAAGAAGTAATCCCATACCGGCAGCGAAGAGAACATCTCCACTCCCAACCCATTTCCCAAAACTTATTCCCCACTGAAAACCGAAGAATGCGAGTGCTAATCCTATTCCTGTGTAATCAAAATCACCGATCAGGAAATGAAAGCACAATGCCAGCATCAAAAATGGAACATTAAAAAGATCCGGAATGAGCTGTGTTTTTGCATCGACGATTGTAATCAGTAATAAGAGCCAGAAGATTAATGCAAGCAATGACGCTTCCAGGAGTGATGAACTTAATGAAAGCGCAAAGATAAATAGAAGCCCTGTACCAAGTTCAGCTAACGGACAGATGATGGAGATGCTCTTCTTGCAATGCAGACATTTACCCTGAAGAACCATGTAACTTACAACAGGAATTAATTCCGTAGCGCCGAGTTTTTTTTCACAGTGCGGACATTTGGATCTTCCGGTGGGGGACTTACCCTTGGGTATCCGGTCGACGAGTACTCCACCAAAGCTTCCGAAAAGAAGACCGACTATAAAGAAAATAATTTGTGATCCGGACATGGGGGTATGGTACATGGAAAGGGAAATGGGAAAAGGGGAAGGGAAAAGGATAAATGGAATATAAAAAACCTTTTTCCTTTTCCCATTTCCCTATTCCCTTCCAAAGGATTATTTTCTCCTCTTCACTCTCGCTCCCATTGCTCCACCAAACGCACCTGCAAAAGCTACCCAAAGCCCAACTCCGGAGTTTGGAAGTTGTGTTGCTGGTACGGATGTAACTGACGCTACCGGTGCTACTTCATCCGCAGGAGTTGGCGGAACCCATGTGTTCTCTACTGCGGCTGTATCGTCTTCCACTGCTTTCGCATACATATCTGCAAGTCTCTCTGTTGCACTCTGTACTTCTTCAGGAGCAACGACTATATCGCTCAAGTCTTCGTTATCTGGTTGCTCAACCATATTGGTTGGTGGGACAAAGTTGGTTGGTGGAGTTTCGGCAACAACACCTGTCGGTGGATCATCCCAAATAGAATCCTCTTCTGGCATGACGTTTGTAGGAAATGCCTCAAAACTCTCCGGTACCGCAAAGTCCTCTGGCTCCGGAGCAAGTTGCGAGAAGTCCTCTGCAATCTGCCTTGCACGAGACTGGATTCTCCTGAACTTTCCTTCATCCATTGTTGTATCTGAGATGCGAGAAGCATTCACATTGACTCCTTGTTCCTCAAGAGCAGGTAATGATAGATATGCTGTGACACGAGGCTTGGCAAACTCATATCCGTAGTAGAGCGAGAGAGCTAAACCTCCACCAACTACAGCTCCCATAATCTGCTTTATGAGACTAGGACGCTCATCTTTCTTATTTGCCCGCCTGCCGGACGGGCAGGTACCGGAGTCGACAGATTGATCTTCCCCTTCCTGTGTTGGAATTGATGTCCAGTTGTCTGACATAAGTATTTGTTTATATATCGAGATATTATACCAAATTTTCGCTTCTACGGGAATACCCCGATCAATCCTTCAAACTACTTTTGTATTGATCAGGCTGAAATGCGTCTAATCGCTCAACAGGACAAGGAAGATCGCTTTCAGTGACTCCAGGGGGCATTTTCTGGTCGTATCCAAGAAGGATGAGATCGGGATTAATTGATCTCACCGGAGCAATGAAATCAGCTGGATTTCCGAGTACTACCTCCATATCCGGAAATGCATTTTGGATGGCCTCCTGTCGTTCTTCCTGATTATGTTTTGGAAGATTTCCTTTGATCTTTTCTACGGTTTCATCACGAGCAACAACAACTGAAACCTCCCCCCTATCTGCGGCAGCGCGCAGAACAAACTCGTGCCCGGGATGCAACTTATCAAATGTTCCAAATATAAGAACTTTCATGGCCGAAAACTATTCCATAATGATCACTGACGCAATGACCAATAATCAAGATTGAGGATTTTTTTGTGGGTATCCGCGCGCCACGGGGGGTGAAGAGGTAGCCCTGTTTGCGATGCGTGAGTATCGCATCGAGGAGACAGATCCGAAGCCTTGGAGGATCTGGCGACGAAGATACAGGGCGGGGTGGAGGGGCTTTGGAGCGCGGTGATTTTTCTTTGCTTCTTTCTTTGTATGGTAGACAAAGAAAGAAGGAATCAAGTTAAGAGATACATGATCAGCTATCTGCAGATTCTATAGATCAATAGCGTATATCCTCTTCTCATCAATCAAATATAACTTGGTTTCATCTGGATCAACATATATATCTTTGAGCTCACCAATCTGATCGCCTTCAAGAATGTACTGTTTCATGTAGGACGACTCTCCGGTTGGTCCTCCATCAGTCGCAACCACAATGCGTGCGTTTACAGGATCTAAGAAGTACATACTTCCATCGAATACTTTAAATACTTTTGATGCCTCCTTCAGAACTCCTTCCGGAGCATGACGGATAACGAATGGCTTTACTTCACCACGTAGCAGCTTCATCACTTCTCCACCCTCCTTAAGGACATAGACATTTCCATCAATAGCCATATCCAGTGCTCCTGTCATGTCGCCATTCACATTATATTCATCCGGTGTTGTATACCGATTACTCAACCTTTCATACTTGTATACCTGATTGTTCTCCGGAGATAGAACATAGAGATATCGAAGGTACGCTTTTATGTCTGTTCCTTTTATCCATCCTGCGGGATCTTCTGTTTTCATTGATGCAGGCTGCTCATTGATAATTTCTATCACACTGTTGTCTTCCATCTGGAAGATAATTGTCTGGTATCTGGGAAAATCAGTCGCATCCTGTATGAGCTCCTCGCTATCCAACTCTTCCGGTTTATCAACGGCATTAAGCAGAACCCTATAAAGATCTTTTCGATCGTATGCGAGAAATTCTCCGTCATTCAAACCTACAAACCCCTCCGCTAATACATCCGGATTCTCTGTCGCAATATTAACCACCACGCGGGGAGATAGCCTGACAATATTGTTGATCTCTTCGCGCTTTGCACGAATGCGGTCAAGGAGATCCAACGCTTCCATCCTAAACAGGTTGCTTTCGTTATCCATCACCTGTTTTGCCTTTTGTTCTGCGCGCATCAGAATTGCATTTGCAGATTCAATATCCCCTGCAAGCCGCCGATTATCTGCAGTTCGCATGTCTGCCTCCACTTCTTCAACGCGCTGTTCTAGTTCTGCTCGTGTTTGAGTTCTTTGGCTTGAAGTAGAAAGCTGTACCACTGCCCAGATAAGGATAAATGCAGCAACGGCAGAAGCAAGAATAAGGAGGTGCGTTCTTCTCTTCCTCCTTGGATTCTTTAGGTCTGATGCAACGGATACGACTCGCTCACTGAAGCCCTGCATCCAGCTTATATCCATCAAGCGCTGACCAGCTCCTCCTAGTGCTCCACCTACTGCTGAAAGACCGCTTAATGAGAATTGTATTTTCTTTTCGCCACCACGACGGCGTGGTCCTTTCTTTTTCAATTTTCCTTTCACTCCCTCAGAAATTGTTCCGCGGCTTGCATTAACATGAAGTACCGCAAGTGCGGCTTGTTCTTTCTCCCCTTCAAGGGCAACGATAAGTTCATCTAGAAGTTGATCTCCGCGCTGTGAAAGCTGTGAAAGCTGTGCGGGTGTCACTGTCCTGAGCAGCCTCTGTGTTCCGTACACAACAACATCACGAGCTTCTACAAGGCCGCTTGCAATGTGCACAAAGGCAGGAACCGCTTTTCCTCTTGTGTACTCGGTTATTTGGCTTGCCGCACCAGCTCTTACAACATACGCCTCCGCACGACCAGCATGAGAAACATGCAGCATTCCTGACTTATCTATAATAGAAATTATTGCATGAACATCATCAATCGAATCTGAAAGAATTAGGCCTTTTATTAATCCATTGAGTTCTTTAAGAGTTCCATCCAGTCTTGTTCCGGCATCACCTTCTGTTTCAAGGAGCGCGTGCTTTACAACTTCAAGTGCCTCTTTTTCGAGAGTCTTTGCTTCCGCAGGATTCGC